>CAKVJS010000054.1 GCA_934754755.1 uncultured Erysipelotrichales bacterium | reverse complement strand
TATAGAGGGCGGAAAAGGGGTTAAACATTGCAATACTATTATCCAGTCCATATAGGATAACTTGTAAATTTAATACGGCTAGACAAGTAAAACATATAAAACAATTTCTCCGGATATTTCTATGTACACTACTTACTATAAACAGAAAACTAACCATAAAAATTATATATAAAATAAGGCACCGATATAGTAATATAACTATATCACTAAATGCCAAGGTAAATATAAGGATTACGCTAACAATGACTATATATAGGATAAAGAATATCGCAATACGCTTAGCCATTTCTTTGACTTCATAATATAGTAATTTTTCAACCGTAGGATAGCGAGAAAACTTATAGGCATCAGCTCCCATCATTTGGAATTGCCAGATCATGATAATGGTAAAGACGAACATATAGGGATAGTCTCTAAATAAATGAGATATCCCATGTAAATCCCTATACAATGTACTACTAATAACAATCAAATAATACGCACAGGAAACTATACTAAAAATAATACTTGTGATAATGGTATTCTTATATCTCCACATGTCTGCTTCTCCATTCTATAATCGCAATAGATATAAACAAAGGTATAGAGTTAACGAACAACAAAACCAAACTATTTATATGTGCATAATCCCCGCTGGCCATCAATACAGTAGGATTAATATATATAGCAAGTCTAGGCGCAATTAAAGCTGTTGCGTATCCAATTGCAGCAAGTCCATAGTAATACACTATATCCACCAAAAAGACACCTCTAAAACTAGATATAACTAAAACAGATGCCTGTACTAATACCGTATATATAAAAGGCATATAAAAAAACCGAACAAAACCATCTAATAAAAAATATCGATAAATATGTGCATAATAGAAACCTTTCGGTAACAAATCAGCTAGAAAATCGCGACCCTCACTGCTATTATGAAAGGGTTGAGTAGGAGAGGTAATAACAAAATATAATATCGTATAAAAACAAAGATAGGCTAAAAATACAGATAATGCCAGCTTTACTGCATTCATAAATACTATTTTATATATTTCTTTTTTAAAACGGACAGCCTTAACCAAACTAAATTTCAAAATATGATTATATTGTTTATAAAAGAAGATACCCCCAACGATAGAAAAAAAGGGAATAATAATCTGAAATGGCATTGTTGCAGTGATGATTATTGCATCAAAATTAATAATACCTGCTCCTAAATTATGCAGCAGTACTCCAAATATATTGGGGAATTTAGTTAATGCATGAATATTCATATCATGGCGAAATGCAGCGTCAGATAAATAATGTCTCGCTACAGAATAAAAACCATTCTCATTTATCGCTAAAAGTGTCATAATCAGTAAACATATACAAAATATTATAATATATTTTTTTTCAATCTTATTTATTAATCTCATATTCTTCTCCTATAACTCCAATTGTTAAGTCTTGGTACAATTATTAACCTATATCTCCACATGCCTACCTCTCCACTCAATAATAGCAATGGATAAAAACAAAGGTATAGAATTGATTAACAATAATACTTTGCTATTCATATGTACATTTTTAATAGATCTCAACAATGGGTTAATATATATGATATATCTTGGTGCAAATACTATAATCAAATTGCTAATGATAAACAATACATAGCAACATAAAATAACGATTGCTAGGAAATACCTAGGTTTTGGTATGATCAATGCTGAGGCCTGCACCAACATCGCATATATAAAAGGAATATAGAAGAACCAAACTAATTCATCAAATAAAAAATACAAATAGGTATGTCGAAAATAGAAATCTTGTGGAAGCAGATCTGCGAGGAAACTTCTACCTTCTCCTAAAACAGAATGCACAGGATTAGTATTAAAAAACATCAGATGATCACATATCATATAAAAACAAAGATATGCAAAGAACAGAGCTAACGCTAACTTTAAGGAGTCTATAATTATTATCCTATACAGTTCTCTTTTAAAATGAACAATCTTTACAAAGCTAAACTTCAAAATTCGATGATATCGTTTATAAAAAGAGATACACCCAACTATAGAAAAAATGGGTATAAGAGTCTGTAGTGGGTTTGTGCCAATGGTAAGTAAGGAATCAAAATAATACGTACGATCCAATACTTCTAAATACAATTGAATTGGTGATGATACCTCCCAGCCAATAAAACGCTGATATTTGTTGCCAGAGTAATAATCCCCTACCATAGTGTAGAAATGCGTCCCTTGTAATGTAAATAGTATTATAGCTACTAGACATACAATAAATAATATAAAAAATCTTTTGTTGTTTTTTATAAATCCCATATTCTCCCCCTTATACTATTAAGTATAGGGGTTTTGTTAAAACAGGTGCAACCCTTATTTTAGACTTTGCATATATCTCGTATGGATTTGTCTATCCATTTCTCTTTGAGTACAGTAATATTGATCATCAAAAAAAGATCCCCTAAGGAATCTTTTATATTAAGAACTTGTACTGTCAGAGCCATCTACATGTAATACTTGGCCACTTACATAACCACTATCTTTACTAGCTAAATAGACATACGTTGGTGCTAGTTCAATAGGTTGTCCTGCTCGTTTCATTTGTGAATCGGATCCAAAGATTGGAATATCCTCAATGGGTTGACTAGCTGGTTGTAGTGGTGTCCATATATATCCTGGAGCAACTGCATTTACTCGAATCTTTTTATCTACTAAGTTATGCGCTAATGCTCTAGTGAATCCTACAATGGCACCTTTGGTTGATACATAATCGATTAAATTTGAAGATCCATTATACGTGGTAATCGATGTCGTGTTAATGATGCAACTGCCTTCTTGTAAGTGTGGTAAAGCTGCTTTTACCAAATAAAACATACCAAAAATATTCGTATGGAAAGTTAGGGCCAACTGTTCATCACTAATATCTAGGATAGAATCTTTCACAAATTGAACTCCTGCATTATTAACGACTATATCAATGCGACAAAATCTTTGTAATGTTTTATCCACAATTTCCTTACTAAATGCTGGATCTTTAATATCTCCCGCAATGAGTAAACATTCTCCACCAAGTTGCTCTATATAGTGTTTGGTAAACTTAGCGTCTTCATGTTCGTTATAATAAGCGACAACAACCTTAGCCCCTTCTTTCGCATATAAAACAGCTACAGAGCGACCAATACCACTATCTCCACCGGTTATAATCGCAACTTTCCCTTTTAGTTTACAACTACCGATATAGTCATCTCTATCAAAAATAGGTTTAGGATCCATTAAATATTCTTTACCCGGTTGCTCACTTTGACATTGGGCTGGAAATTGAACCTTCAACTTTTTACATTTTGTTACATATTCATTATGACATGAACTTTTATCCATCTTATTTTTCTCCTCTTATTTTATGAACTCGTTGATTCTGAACCATCTACATGCAGTACTTGACCACTTACATAGATACTGTCTTTACTAGCTAAATATACATAGGTTGGTGATACATCAATCGGTTGACCAGCTCGCTTCATCGGTGTGTCAGATCCAAAAGTTGGTATATCTTCAATGCTATAACTAGAAGGTTGTAAAGGCGTCCAAATACGACCCGGAGCAATGGCATTCACCCGAATTTTACAGTCTGCTAAATTATGTGCTAAAGCTCGGGTAAAGCCAACAATAGCCCCTTTGGTTGATACATAATCTAATAAATTACCATCTCCCGTATACGTAACGATAGAGGTTGCGTTGATAATTGAACTATAGGGTTTTAAATGAGGCAGTGCAGCACGTACTAAATAGAACATAGAAAATATATTAGTGTGGAAGGTTAGCGCTAATTGTTCATCCGTAATATCCAGGATCGATTCCTGTATAAACTGTACTCCCGCATTATTCACAATAATATCAATCCGACCAAAGCACTGTAATGTTTTTTGCACAATGTCTTCGCTACATGAGGAATCACGTAAATCCGTCGCAATGAGTATACATTCACCACCTAGCGCTTCGATATATTGTTTGGTAAACATCGCATCTTCATGTTCGTTGTAATACACAATAACAATTTTTGCGCCCTCTTTCGCAAACAATACCGAAACGGAGCGCCCGATTCCACTATCTCCACCCGTTATAATCGCAACTTTTCCTTGTAATTTACCACTACCAATATAATCTTCTCGATCAAAGATTGGTTTGGGTGTCATTAAATATTCTTTACCAGGTTGTTCATTTTGACTCTGTGGCGGGAATTGTACCTTTAATTTCTTACATTTTTCAACATACTCCTGACATGCAGTATTAAAATCTTTTTCCATACTTCCTCCTTCTTTCAAAGTATTATATTATTTAGTTTACGAAATATACGTAAAAATAAAAAAAACTAAGAAAAATTAGCTTTTTTAGACTTTTCAATAGTAATACAATAAGGTGCTTGTTTTTTATTCAACATTTGTCGTAAGTCAACAGAATATACATGATGATCGAGTGCACTCACAAAAGAAGTAATTGCCTCTCCCTCTTTTTGTCCCTCCGGGTGACCAGTATAAATAACGATGTATATATTCCCGCCTGGACGTAAAGCATCGAGTGCCTTTTGTAAGGTTAATAAAGTGCATGAACACATCGTTGTAATACAATGCTTACCACCTGGTAAATAACCAAGATTAAAGACACCAACATCAAAACTAGGAATATACCTATCAAAGTGAAGATGACTATCTTTATGTAATTGTACATTTTTAATATGTTCCTCTTGGATTTTTTTATTAGTTACTTGCATTGCCTCATCTTGAATATCAAAACTATGAACTATATTCGCTATTTTTGATAAAACAAGCGTATCCCCACCATTGCCCATCGTAAAATCAACGGCTATCTCACATTGTTGTTGAAGCAAGAGGCGATGGACATATGCAACCATACTTTCCATTACCATGCACCCAACCTTTCCTTCCAAGTTTCAATTAATTTTTCAAGAGAATAGCGGGCATTTGCAGCGCTAGTGGAAGGTAAAGCAATCGTTGTTACCTTTTTATCAATCTTACTATGACGACGATATAGATTGGTTGCAAGGGTACCATTGGTAGCTATCGTTGTAATGGCTGTTTTATCCATTAACGACTGTATATCATTGATAACAACATCCTTAATGCTTTGATCACTAGATCCTATAATCGTACAACTATAAATAACATCCCATACAGCTATATGATGGCGCAGTAACATTTGTCTTTTATCCTCGATACTTTGAGGTACAGGCTCACTACACAGCGCCGCAATTACTTTCCAAAAGCGATTTTGTGGGTGATGATAAAAAAACTGTCCTTCCCTTGATTTAACCGATGGAAAAGAACCTAGTAGTAAGATTTTTGAGTCCGCGTTATAGACTGGTTCAATATTATGTATTTCCATTGCGTATCCTCCTTATGTTAAGTATAACAAAAAAAGAACGTTGCCGTTCTAATTTTCTTTATCCCAATCAATAAAAACAACGGGTTTGATTAAATCGGATGGTTTTGTATCCATAAGGTGGAAAACCTCCGCAATTTGAGAAAAACCATAAAAGCGATGGGTAATCATCTTGGATGGGTCAATACGTCCATGTTTCACTAACTCCAACATCTTTTTAATACGTAAGGCACCACCTGGACAAAATCCTCCGCGAATATCTTTATTTGCCATACCGAGTCCCCAGGCATATGCAGGCATTGTTAATGTATCTTTTAGATCAAAGAAATTTACATTCGCAATTACACCACCTGGTTTGGCCATCATAACAGCCTGAGCAAAGGTATCCTGGTTACCACCCGCAATAATTACTCGATCTGCTCCATCACCCGTTAAAGCCATAACTTGTTCTACAATATTACCTTCTTTATAACTAATAATATCGGTAGCTCCGTATTCTTTTGCGACAGAAACACATTTCGGTCTTGTACCAACAGCAATAATTCGCCCTGCTCCACGCAGTTTTGCACCTGCAACAGCCATTAATCCGACGGGACCGATACCTATGACAACAACCGTATCACCAAACTGTATATCTGCTAATTCGTCTGCATATAATCCAGTTGACATCATGTCTACCGTAAGCAGAGCCTTTTCTACACTTACGTCTTCTGGCAGTAAAACCAAATTAGCATCCGCATTATTCACATGAAAGAACTCTGCCATAGTTCCATCTTTCATAGTTAAAAATTTAAAACTTCCCATTAATTTAGTATCATGAGCACTCAAACCATTTTGTACTCCTAATGCCTCCCAATCTGGTGTAGTGGCTGGTACCACAACTTTATCTCCCGGTTTAAACGTATGGACTAAAGATCCTACTTCAACAATTTCTCCTACTGCCTCATGTCCTAGAATACGTTGTTCTTGTTCTCCCCCACCACCATGTAATGTGTGAGTATCCGATGTACATGGCGCAATAGCGATAGGCCGTAAAATAGCCCCTAATGGATCTACACTTGGCTTCGGCTTTTCAATCCAGCCAGCTTCATTCACTTGAATCATTCCATAACCTTTCATAAGTTACCTCCTGTTACTCTCATTATAAAAATATTTGTACAAACGTGCAAATAGTATGCCCACTAATCAATTAAATGAATCACTATACTCTACCCTTTTATATATATTTGGCATTATATATCCTACTTGATATAATAAGATATAGGAGGAAAATATAATATGACTACAACCATGCAGGAAATAGATATTATGGAAGAAATTTCTCAGCTAGCTGAGAATAATACTCGATATATAATAGATCATATGTATGAAAATATAATGATATGGCGCGCCCAGGAACAAGAAATACTCTCTGTCCAGGAACAAAAATGGAATAAGGCATTTGTAGCGTCCGAAACTATGTATCTTTTAGTATTAGATGCAGATAAGGAATACAACAAATATGTAACTAATGAGCTTCCTAAAGAAGAATTAAAACAATATCAGTGTACATTTACAACCATGAAATATATTCACAAGCGGGCATTGCAACAATTTCTTGAAATCATTGTCCTAATGAAGAATGGGTTTGCTGATGGTGCATATGCTAGATGGCGTTCTATGTATGAACTGACCATAATATCTGCATTTATCATTGAATATGGTGAACAGGTTGCAAAAGCATACATAGAATCTTCTGAAACAAATGACCCATATGAATGGGCAAGAGCTAGTAATATATTTTCAAATCATAAGTATATTACTTTTAATGATATAAGAAGAAAATGCAAAATTAATTCAGAAGTATGGCAACAACAATATAGTTTAGCTAATAAATTGATTCATTCATCAGCGCAAGGAACATTTTCACGATTAGGAGCTATGAAACCGGATCT
Organism: uncultured Erysipelotrichales bacterium; assembly: GCA_934754755.1. GTDB lineage: Bacteria > Bacillota_I > Bacilli_A > Erysipelotrichales > Coprobacillaceae > CAKVJS01. The sequence continues at coordinate 78 of CAKVJS010000054.1, read as the reverse complement.
TATTCCTGCTGGCAGAACAGACTATGGAATGACTACACCAGCAGAACATTCAGCTATATCACTATCACAAGTTACTAC
>CAKVJS010000053.1 GCA_934754755.1 uncultured Erysipelotrichales bacterium | reverse complement strand
CATACGATCACTCCTGTCTATCCTTTGCATGATTGGTTGGGTCGCAACCATACATAACGTTTTTAATTGATAGTCTCCTAGACTTTTTAATTTATGCTATTATAGCATTAAAATCGACAGTTTTCAACGGCTAACCTATTTTATGTAATTTTTGTCTTGTATGCTACTTGCATTTGGTAGTATCCCCGTTCACCAAAATTTTATTTTATTTTTTTTGGTGAGTATATGTATTATGACTACGCAGGGTGCCAATACGCTAGCATACATAAGCAATGCCCGTGTATAAACGGAAAAGGCATTATGAATATCTAAATCTTGCTTGGTACGCATATCAATAACAACATTTTCCGTAATATTAAAGTCTTGTCTATCTACATTATATTGAACGGGTACAACATATCTTTTTTTTCGGTATGGACTAGGAGCTTTTAATTGCACTAAATAATATCGTGACCCTTTAGATGCATCATAATGCAACCCGGAAAATATAACCTTTCCCTTTGCATCAGATGTCCCTTTTACAATATTTTGATTATCCAAAGCTTCATTTCTATTTTTTATTTCTTTTACTTGCCCATTCGACATCAAATATTGTGTCCCTTGTGGATCGGCACTAATCGCATACACGACTCCCGCTACCGGATGATCCTTACGCTGATTATAAACCGATAAATTCACGGTTGCTATTGGTATTGGTTCTGTCTTAACTAGATCATCCTCTTTTTCTCCGGGACTTTTTATATAACTGCGCGCCCAATTTGCCATGAATGTATTAGCCACCATAACTTTGGTAACAATTTCAATTTCAATACTGTTCATTTTTTTTTGGATAATCTTATCCATACCAATTTTTGTAAACTGCCAATACAGCATTGTCTCCTCGCTGCTCTTTTGACTACGTATGATATAGTCTTGCCCATTGCGCAATTCTATGGAATCCTTACGCTCATTGGTCCCTTGCAATGTACTATTCATGAATTGTAGTCCAGAAGATAAGGCGTCTTGGATAACAACCTCTCCCGATTCACCAATATTTGTTAGATCATACATTTTGGTACTCGGATTACCAACCATCTGCATTTGTAAATGAAATCTAGCAGTATCTCCCACTTGGTAGGTTTGCAGTGGATAATTAAATACCTTCATCGGTTGCCATTTTCTGTTTGGTGGATAGACATGCACCTGATACGGCTTTTTTTCCGTATTATCTTGTTTGGGTACGGTAACGGCAATACCAATAGCTTCCGATTGCCGTTGGTCATCTATTTCTATAATCATATAATTTCCACTTGCCAACTTCGAAAACGTAAGGTTACCATCTATATCACTAATTTTTTCAACACTAATACGATCTCCTATAGTTCCCTCTAGGACACCTGTATTTGTTGTGATCTGTGCTTTTTTTTTGATTATATCAACCTGATAATTCCCTTCCACTAAAGCTTCACCTTGCGGTATGTTAAAATCAAATAAGACAAAGTGGATGCCTGGAACAGAGTTCCCCATTTTTGGATTATCACTAGGATGCAGTTCACTATTACTAATATAGGGAGTCATAAATCCATCGGACAACCTATGTACAGTAATGGACGCCTCTTTTTCTGTATCATTATGTGCAGCAAAAATAATCGTGGAACTACATATAAGAACCAGAGATATAACTACCATCACTTTTTTACCCATTTTGTATAACATTAACTCACAACCTTCATTGTATTTTTACATAATTATAACATATGTAATTTGAATAAGTCAAATATTTGTTTTCTATTATAAAAATATAGTGGATCAATTGTAAAAAAGGGGCATACACCCCTTTTTTATATTGCGTATCTACTATATTTAAACAGATACTATTCCAAAATACGTTCCTATTATAGATAACACAATGATCCCAATTAATATATGTGTTACATTGACCCGTTTCGTTAGTAACCAATATATTATTCCGGTTATTAGCGCCGGTAATAGACATGGCATAATGGTATCTAATGTAGATTGCAAGGAAGTGATTGCCTTACCAGAACCAAAACTCATTGGCACCTTTACAACAACCATTGTTGCAATCATAGACCCAAGTGTCATTAATCCTAGGATTCCAGTTAAACTCATCACCCGGTCCATGAGTCCTGATTTTTGTAATTTATCCAATAATGCAGTACCTAATTCATAGCCCTTCATTAAACCAACATAACGTAATAATAAGGCTGGTATATTATATAAAACAAGAAACAATATACCTCCAAAATAATTTCCTGTACTCGCAATTGAGATACCGATACCAGCGCATATGATCCGCCAGGTACCTAGAAACAAACAGTCACCAATACCAGAAAGAGGACCCATTAAACTAGCTTTAATATTATTTATAGCCTCTACATCATAATTATCCATCCTTGTATTTTGTTCTTCCATTGCAATTACTATGCCAAAAACAATCGTTGAACAATAAGGAGTAATGTTGAAGAATTCTAGATGCCTTTGCAAGGCCTTAGCCCGATCCTCTTTATTACGATATAGTTTCTGTATGATTGGAGACATAGCATAGACGAATCCCCCATGCATTTGTCTAACGAAATTCCATGATAATTCTAGTGTTAAGGAACGATAAAACACACGCATTAAATCTCTCTTAGTAATGACACTTTCTGCCTTTGTTTGACTAACTACTACTACCTCTTCTTCCTCTATGATAGTATCCATAATTAAAAGTCATCCTCCTGTTCCTCAGTAACACCATTCATATACATATATAGAACGATTCCAGATGCGATCATGGCTACACCAAGTACCGGCATTTGTAGATATGCGGTCAAAACAAAACCTATCATTAAGAAAGATACAATTTTCTTGTTAACCATCATTTGTAATAAAATAGCGAAACCTAATGCAGGTAAAATATTGGAAGCCACAGTTAATCCATTTTGAATAAACATTGGAATATGATCTAATAATTGCTGCACTACCCCTACGCCTAGTTGAAAAGAAACAACAATTAAGATAATTAATATCATAAAATGTCCCACAACTCCTGTTAATATGTGCGTCCGACAAACGCCCTTAATATCGCCCTCTTTTGCGTAAATATCTGCCCTTTGCATAAATAAAGGAGCAACAATAATTAACAGAGCATTCTTAAATAACATAACTAACGTTGCAATAGAAAGTCCTAAGGCTACTGCCATACCGGCATCCTTATGTCCAGAAATCGCAAAGGCTGTTCCAAGAACTCCCCCGGATACTACTTCTGGTGGTATCGAGGCACCGATCCCAACAGCACCCATTAACGCCAATTCTATCGCCGCACCACACTTACAACCTAACGCTACATCACCCATAACGAGTCCGACTAGTGGTCCCGTTACTAATGGTCTTGTTAACATAGACTTACCTGTAAGATATTCACTATATCCTAAACAGGCAACAAGAAAAATACCAATGGTTTGCATATCCCCTCACCCTCTCATGTTGAATCGTTACTTTTACATTCTAGAATTATTATATTAAGTAGATCACCACTTAATACCACGCAAGTATTCATATTTAGTATTCTACTTTCCACATATACCGTCTAGATGTGTAATCCTTATCAATAGCCTTAGCCATTTCACGCATATACACATTGTTCAGGATAGGGGTAAATAGGGAATGATTGAAATATTCTCGCACTGACGCGTCAATGCTGTCTATACCTAATTCCTTTGCTTCCAAAGTATACACTTTATCACCACCGTACTTATTTAAGAAGGTAATTACGCGTTCATCTGCTTTACGTGTTCTACCCTCTGAAACCAATAGGAAAATAGAAGTATCTTGATCCACTATTTCGAATGGTCCATGGAAGAATTCACAACAGTTAATATAATTAGACTGGATTTGGAGCATTTCCATTACATTACAAATCGAGAAGGTATAAGCTGCTGCACTAGCTGGCCCACAACCCATAATTTGAATAAAATTCTTGTCTTTGTTTTCCTGTGCCCATTTTGCAGCTAAAGGCGTCACCTTTTCTTTTCCTTGTATATATAAATCATTTAGTTTTGGAAAAACACTCATAGCTTCGTTATAATGCGCATATCCCTCTGTTGCATTTAAAATTTCAATCGCTAATTGTAAGCAATACGCGGAATTCGATTTTCCTTGATCCGAATCATCTTTCGCTAAGCTTTCGTATTGGATACCATAATGACAAGTTTCGCTTAACAAAGATTCTTGGCCATATAAACCAATCGTAGCAGCCCCTAATTCGTTTGCGACTTTAGCCGCCTCACTCGTTTCTGGTGTACCCTTCATAGAAGTTAAAATAGCAATTGTATTACTACCTACATATTTCGGTGGTGCATATACAAATTCATTACTGGTAAACATTTCTGAATGGATATTTTTTGCCTCTCTACTCATAAAATAATGAGCACCAAAATTGTTTCCGTTAGATCCTCCACAAGCAATCCAAACAACATTTTTAATTTCTTTCTTCTCATTTAAAATTTGGTTAACGATATTCTTGATTTCCATATTTTTCTCCCCTTGATATGCTTTCTTGGCCAATTAAGCATATATTTTCTTTAACTCGTTATAACTCGTTACATATATATTATAATAGCGTTTTCAATATGTCAATATGTAAATAAAAAAAAGAGCAATCTGCTCTTAAAAATACCATTTAAAAAATTTGTCATTGTCACCTCGAACGATTTCTCGCAAGGTATGTATAGGCTCTCCTCTTTCATCAAAGACACCCATTTCCGACTCAATAACCGGTGTATCTGGCGCTATATTTAGTATCTTTGCCTGTTCTATAGATGCATAGATAATACGGGCGGATCGCCTACCTTTATTGGAGGGAACCACATGATACATTTCTAACAAAATATCATATAAAGATCGATTTAAATCAGCATATAAAATATCTTTGTATTTCATTGGAAAATGTACTTCTTCTATCATAAGCGGTATTTCATCTATTTTGCGTAACCGCTGAATTACGATAATTTCTTCTTGCATTGGATCAAAAAATTGTTTATCCAACGCACCACTAATCTTTTCATAGTATGTATCAAATACAATTGCTTGCGCTATCTTTCCCTGCATCTTAGCATCATCGGATAGACTGGTAACACCAGCTGGCAATCGATTCAAATCAGACTCTGATACATAACTACCTTTTCCATGCACCTTTTGAATATACCCTTCACTTTGTAATTCTTTAATTGCATTACGAATCGTAATCCGGCTTACCTGATATTTTTCCTGCATCGTTGTTTCTGAAGGAATTTGATCCCCCGGTTTATATATACCAACACGGATATCCTTCTTTATTTTATTCTTTAATTGCACATACAGTGGGATAGCAGCATTTTTTATAATATCATCCATACATATATCGCCTCTTATCATTTACTCAGGAAGTGAATCATTCATTCCCTATTCCTAGTTGACTCTATCTTTTTTGCTCGCTTTTTGCTACTAAATTATAAACTATACTAAGCGTAAATAAAAGAGAAACTTCGTTATTTTATATCCTATATCTAAGTTCTGCATTAGGGAATCCCCACTAATACTAGCAGGGATTCATCACTATAAAATTATTATACCTTAATACAGCGATCCTCTATTACCCAGAATTGATAATTTACATTGTTATTAAAATCTAGTTTAAGGTATTCTTTACCATTATCCATCATCTTTTCTACTATTTTAAAAGTACCTGGAAAATTGAAATAGTCATTTTTCTTAGCATGCACGGTATCACTATTAGCCCGTTTTATACCAGCACTATTGGTCAAATCCACGCATGTTTCGGGAATTCCATTATCCAACCAACTAAAAGAACCACCCGCTAGGGTACTATTTTTTATCTGATAAATACCCGCATACTTAGCTGTATCAGCAACAATATACAATCCTTTAATATGAATTGTATCACCTACTTGCAAACCTTCCGGGGAAGGTGCCGGCGCACTATTACCTGACATCGGTTGTTGATTCATTGCAATCGCAACCATATTTAAGAATCGATCCCATCCTAAATCCAGCGTCCTACGTGGACAATATTTTCCACTATAGTCCTGGTGCTTCGTGACCTGTGCCAGTCCCCAGCCTCTTTCTACAAGCAGTTGCGCGATGAGTGTAGCAGCCCTAGCCTCTGCTTCATTAAAGCGCGCTCCGCCACTTTTACTGTAACATATCTCGATTCCAATACCTTGTCTATTTCCTGCACCATTTCCATCACCAGCATGCCATCCATTTCGATTTAACGGCAATCCTTGGACCGCCTCTATGTTATCCACTGCTATATGGAAGGATGTTGTAGAGTTATTGGTAATCATATATTGAATTTCATTATCCGCACTGGCATCATTTTCTGTATTGTGTACAACAATTCGTGTTGGACTCATTGCATACGGACACTTTAAATTATATTTACTAGGATCCACTAATTTTTGTCTTATATCCATGATTCTCTCCTTATTTAATTTGAGTACCGCGCAAAATTTATGGCGACAGTACTCTACTATATTTTTATGCATGCTCACAAAATTTTGTTAGTAAAATTATTAATAAAATATTTACATCTACAGTATATAGTAATGGATATGATTTTTTGTGCATAATTCATAAGAATAAAAAAAGACCACTAAGTGATCTAATTAAATATATAAAAATTCCTATACATGCGCCTTGAATACCATTTTTCTTCCCAATAGACGCGGGTTTAAATTAATTTGAATATCTCCACCCTGATTTATACCAAAGTGTTCATAGCATTCTATTTCCATCCCAGGCGCTACTTTATCATACGTACTACCATTTGGATACGAATCCGCCTTTTTGTTATCAGATCCATATACTTCCGTACCCATACCAACGGATAGCTCTCCACTACTATTATTTTTTACTACATACGTAATTTTAACAACGAGTGCTGGTTGTTTTTTCGAAAATTGATTTCGCTTTGGTGTTAGCTCTACACTTTTAAGAGTATACTCTATATTACTTGCCGCAATGGTTTGACCAATACCATAAAAAGTAGTTTCCTCCTTTGCAGGCTCTGCATTTGTTGTCTTAGCATCTGACTTTTTAACGAGTTCACCATCATTTTTATTTTTATTTGCTTCACTAGCGATTCCACCTACTAAAAAAAATATAATAACCCAAAACCAGACTCTCTTATAAATTGGTTTTTTCATTTGTTTTCTCCTTTGTTATATTCGTACTCTTCGTACTAATCCTTTATTAAGATAATAAAATTTATTAATAAATCTATTCTACGTGTTCTTCAGCATTTAATCACTTAATATTGAAAAACACAGTAATACTATCCTATACATGTGCCTTAAATATTGCTTTCTTTCGTGAGAATAGTTGGCTGAAATGAATCTCAATATCTCCAGCCTGATTTAAGCC
>CAKVJS010000052.1 GCA_934754755.1 uncultured Erysipelotrichales bacterium | reverse complement strand
TTGGTGGAGCCTAGCGGGATCGAACCGCTGACCCCCTGCGTGCAAGGCAGGTGCTCTCCCAGCTGAGCTAAGGCCCCATTAAATGGTCGGGAAGACAGGATTCGAACCTGCGACCCCCTGGTCCCAAACCAGGTGCACTACCAAGCTGTGCTACTTCCCGTTACTGATGGCGCGCCAGGCAGGAGTCGAACCCACAACCTCTTGATCCGTAGTCAAGCACTCTATCCAATTGAGCTACTAGCGCATGAATAATACTTATTTAGTATATCACTTTTTTCAACCTAATGCAATAATTATTTTTATATTCGCTATATTGTTACAATATAACCTTGAATAATGGTGCCCAGGGCCGGAATCGAACCGGCACGGATTTTAAAGGTCCGCAGGATTTTAAGTCCTGTGCGTCTACCAGTTTCGCCACCTGGGCATTGGAGGTTCCAGCCGGACTTGAACCGACGATAACAGAGTTGCAGTCTGTTGCCTTACCAACTTGGCCATGGAACCATCTAGAAATCTGATTGCTTTTTTATTATATGGTACTCGCTCATAAAATGCAAGAGATTTTTTTGTTTATCCCTATTATATACAGACCAAAAGGGTTGCTTCCTCCTCCTATAAAAAGGAAAATACCTCAATATATGGAGATAATACTAACTTGTTAAGTAAGAACATTTTAAGACAAAAATAGTGAAAAATAAAAAGGTAATAATATCTCTTTAGTATAGAAGTATGTATTACCATATATTTATTATTTATTAATAATACGAGTCCATCGGTCTGTAAACAGGGATCTGATTTTATCATTCTGGTACCGGAAAATTTCATCGTTTTTATGCATACGAATACGGTATGCATTATTATCTTTAAAATCCTTCCTTGCTGCATTTGATGCTGACTTGGTATTGGCAGTTAAGTACCCTACCTCTTGCGTATTACGTAAGGTTACTGTATCGGATACCATATAATTAATAAAAACACTAGCTAATTCTGTTTTTTTGGATTCTTTTGCGATAACAAAACCATCAAACCAATAATTGGTTCCTTCTTCTGGCATAAAAAAATCCATATCCTCATTCTCTTCTAGAACGGCAGTAGCATCACCAGAATACATCACAGCCATAGCCTTTTCCCCATTTTTCATAGCGTCAATCGCTTCATCACCGACATATATGGGCTGCATTTCCTGTTTCTGTTTAACTAGCCATTGATACGCTTCTTCTACTTCCTTTGGCTTTGTAGAATTCATGGAATAACCCAATGCCTTCAATGCGATCATAAATGAATCACGTTCGGAATCATACATATAGATGCGATTTTTATACCTCTTATTACGTAAAATATTCCATCCTTGTTGCAGATCCTTTTTCTTTACTATTGTCTTATCATAAACGATACCGACATTGCCATAGAAGCAAGGAACCCAATACGCTCCTTGGGGATCAAATTCAGGATGTAAAATAGCATCATCAAAATGATTTTTATTGGTTATTTTCATAGTATCTATTTTTTGTAATTGCCCTTCTTTGATTAATCGTTCGATCATATAATCGGAGGGTACCATAACATCATACTGATTACCACCCATCAATTTCGTATACATCATTTCATTCGAATCAAATGTCTCATAAATAACGTTACAATTATACTTGTCTTCAAAATCTGATATTACATTGGGGGCAATATATTCTCCCCAGTTAAAAACAACTAATGTTTCTTTTTGTTTCGTGGACGCACAACCAACGATTAAATTTAATAAACCAAATACTATGAATAGTTTACTTAGCTTAGCCATACTTCCTACTCCTCTTCTCTTTTCTAGCTACAATAATAGTACCGATAATAACGCACACCAAAATAATAACTAAAATAACGGTAGCTAGCGCGTATATTACTGGGTTTGTTCGCTTTGACATATTATAGACAAGTATGGATATATTTTCGACACCATTACCACTAACAAAATAAGAGATAATAAAGTCATCAAAGGACATCGTAAAGGACAGTAATGCCCCTGCAATAATCCCGGGTTTTATTTGCGGTAAAATAACTTTTACCATGGCCTGCCAAGGGGAAGCGCCTAGATCCATAGCAGCATCCGCTAAAAATACATCGACTTGTCTAACCTTTGGTAATACATTCGTAATGACTAGTGGCGTACAAATCACGACATGAGCTATTAATAATGTAACATACCCCTTATTCATACCAGCAAGCGAAAAGAATAACATCAAGGAAATGGCGGTAACAATCTCCGGATTGATAATCGGTAGATTATTGACTTGAAGGATGATATTTCTTACTATTTTTTTGTTTTTAGACAATCCTATCGCTGTGATTGTTCCTAATATTACTGCAATGATAGTCGCCAATACAGCGATGGAGACAGAAACAAAAATAGCCCGTAAGATTTGTGGACTTTGCCACAAGGTTTGATACCAGCGTATAGAAAAACCATTCCAGCGGGATAATGATTTAGCATCATTAAAGGAAAAAATAACCATCATGAAAATAGGAAAATATAAAAATAGTAAACCGCAGCTAAGCCACATCATTTTTTTACCGTTTCTTGTTTTTTTCATACTTACCCTCCCATTGATTATTACCCGCTGATTTATCAATTAATAACATCCCTGCCATTAAAAGCAATGCAAGCACGGCTATGATTAAGGATATAGCACTACCAAAGTGCCAGTTTCCCACTTTAATAAACTGTTGCTCAATAAAATTACCAATCAAAGCATACTGTCCGCCCCCTAATAATTTAGGTACTACAAAAGAAGATACAGAGGGAAGGAAAACCATGATAATTCCTGTCAATACCCCACCCATAGATAAAGGCAAAGTGATTTTAAAAAAGGTACGGCTAGGACTCGCCCCTAAATCAGAACCCGCCTCTTCTAACGCGGGATCCATCTTCGTTAAGGCAGAATGAATTGGTAAAATCATAAAAGGCAAAAAATCATACACCATTCCCAGTACAACCGCAAAATCAGTGTATAGAATGGAAATACGCGCAAAGCCAAGAGAATGAATGATATTATTTAGCACTCCTTTATTACTTAATAGACCAATCCAAGCATAGGTCCGCATAAGTAAATTAATCCAAGTCGGAAAAGTGATTAATAAAATTAAAATAGTGCGCAATTGTTCTCTACACTTTGAAATATAAAAGGCAATGGGATAGCCAATCAGTAGACAAATAACCGTAGTAATTAGCCCTAAAGCAAAGGACTTGAGCAATACAGAAAGAAAGATAGGATCAAAAAAATCTATGAAATTTTGTAATGTGAAACGGAACGTTACAATAGTATTACCTCGATCAATAAAAGCATATAGGATAATTAATAACATAGGAATAATCGTTAGTAAAAAAAGCCATAAACAATAGGGTCCAATTAGTCTTTTAAAATGGCTCATGGATAATTCCTCATAGCATCCATAACATGGATATCTTCGGGTGTAAAGTCAAGTTCTACTTTTTTCCCAACTTCACTATATACGGTAGTATGCACCTTGTATGATCGATTCGTCGTTTTAATAATGATCTCATAATGGACACCCTTAAAGATCATAGAATCAACGACACCAAAGATTTTTCCTTCTCCAACAGCTACAATACGCAAATCTTCCGGGCGCAATACAATATCTACCCGCTGTCCTTCATCAAAGCCTTTATCTACGCAGGCGAATTTTTGTTGATCTATGGATATCATATAATCATGCACAAACGTTCCCTCAATAATATTGGATTCCCCAATGAACTGTGCCACAAAACGATTTTGTGGCTCATTATAAATATCAATCGGTGTGCCAATTTGTTGAATAGCACCCTGATTCATAACGACAATCGTATCGGACATGGTTAATGCTTCCTCTTGATCATGGGTAACATATACAAAGGTAATACCCACTTCCTTTTGGATGTTCTTAAGTTCCACCTGCATTGCTTTTCGAAGCTTTAAATCCAAGGCTCCCAACGGCTCATCTAACAGTAATACTTTTGGCTCATTGACCAACGCCCGAGCGATTGCAATTCGTTGTTGTTGACCCCCGGATAATTGATTAATATTGCGTTTCTCGAAGCCCTCAAGTCCTACCAAATGGAGAATATTAATCACTTTTTGGCGAATGATGGATGGGTTCTCTTTTTTTATCTTCAATCCAAAAGCAATATTATCAAATACATCCATATGGGGAAATAAAGCATACTTTTGAAAAACGGTATTGATTGGTCTTTTATAAGGAGGTATGTCACTAATATCATTCCCATCAAATATGACCTTGCCATCATCGGCCTCTTCAAACCCGCCCAGAATCCGTAAGGTTGTTGTTTTACCACAACCACTAGGACCAAGTAAAGTAATAAATTCATTTTCCTTAATATATAAATGGATTCCCTTTAAAATCACTTGTCCACCATATTCTTTTGTAATATTTTGTAATTGAATTAACTTTGACATAATACTCTCCTTTAAAATAAGGGCGGTGTTGATACCCAAATTACCTTAGCTGTAGGCTCCCATTTATTTTTTAAGTAGTGCGCCTTTTCTCCTTTAATATAAAATGTCTGCCCCTTTTTTAAGGACCATTCTTTTTCACCATATACAAGTACGATTGCACCTTTACAAACATATCCAAATTCTTCACCTTCATGCGGTGATATAATCATTGATTCTTGATTTTTTTCTAACGATAGTAAGATCGGCTCCATCTTATTTTTTTGCGCATTTGGCACAATATAAGAAATATGATACGTATCCTGTTCGTTAATAAAAAAATCATCTTGTTTAAAGACGATCTGTTCTTCCTCTTTCTCATTAAAAAAATCCGATATATTAGTGCCTAAAGCCTCCAATATATCCACTAACGTGCTTACGGATGGAGAAGTCAGATCTCTTTCTAGTTGGGATAAAAAACCTTTTGTTAGTTCACTACGATTAGCCAATTCTTCTAAGGTTAAATCATTCGCTAACCGTAGCCTTTTTATCTTACTACCAATTTTCATATAGGTCCCCCTTGTTTTATTAAAAAAACAATTTGTTTAATTTATCAAACAAATCTATTATACATTTTTTTAGATATATTACAATACATTACATAAAAAAACATGCACTAAATTTATTAGTTACATGTCGATATAATTCTTACATACCGGATACTAAAAAAATTCCTTATCTATTCTTTTATTCACTATATATCAAATTCTCCTAAAATCATCCCGGTATAATTTCCAAATAACAAAAGATAGAGATAGGATCACCCAGACGATGATAACAATCCATGATATTTCTCGATTGGTTGTAGCATTCCATGCGGATACAAAGATTCTATTTGCTTGATTCGTAGGTAAATATGATACGAAGCTTTGAAGATCTTTCGGGAGTCTATTCTCCTCCAACATACTGCCGGATAGAATCATTAATATAAATAGAAAGGGTGTAGAAATTGCCTGGGCATTCTTTTCATTTTTACAACAAACACCCAAAACAAATCCAATTAAGAAAATAGATACTGCTATAATAAACCAAATCATTAAAAAGAATAATAGATCCATTGTTTTTGGAATACGCGCATTGAATATCACTTTCGCAAATATGAGCAATAAAATTTGGCTCATAAAGGAGATCAAAATATTAACAAATAACTGCGATAAAATAATTTGATATAATTTAAATCCCCGCAAACGATACATCTGCCAAATCTTTCTACCTCTATTTCCTGCAACAATTACTGAAAAAGAAATAATTCCACTAGACATTAGACTAAGTAACATCATAATTGGTAAATAAATATCTACAAAATGAATTTGACCGCTGATTACTTTATTCTCAGTAGATATTACCAGTACCGCCAACAACAGAATAGGAAAAAATAAAGTGAAAAATATTGCAATTGGTACTCGGAACTCTACCTTACATTCTAACCAGATATATTCTAGGAGCTTTTTCATCCATTTATCCCCTCTCCTACTATTTTTATGTATAGTCTCTCTAGGGAAGGTTCATTGACACTATATCGCTTAATATATAAATTATGTTGACTAATAAATTTCATTACCATAATCATATCTTGCTCATTTTCAATATCAAATTTGATTCCCTTTTTATCCTGCTCAATCACTTTTAAAGTTTTCGGTATCTCTAGCGGTGATATCGTTTCGAGATAGACGCTCTTATGTATTTTATATTTTCGATATAAATCCTCTTTCTTTCCATATTCAATGATTTCCCCATTTTTCATAAACAAGAATTTATGACAAAGAGCTTCCGCCTCCTCTAAATAATGGGTAACCATTACTAATGTCTTATTATGCATTTCATGTTTAATAAAATCTATTATGGATTTACGACTTTCTATATCTAAACCTGTCGTTACTTCATCAATAAAGGAAATGACTGGTTTGTTTTGAAACGCTAATATTAATAATAATTTTTGTTTTTCTCCACCTGACAAGGTAACAATTTTCTGGTTTAATTTATCCGTTAGATGATATTTTTCAATAAGTTCACTATTATCCCCTTCAAATAAGAAGAGATGCAATATTTCTTTTACCTTAAAATAATCATTCAAATCACTTTCCTGCATATGAACACCTATCTTATAAGCAGGAAGATTCTTAAAATCATTTTTAATCGATCCATTTTTAAACCGTTGTAAATCTAAAATAACATTTATTAATGTTGTTTTCCCTGCTCCATTAGGACCCAATATAGCCACGGAGTCACCCTCACAAATCGTTACATTAATATTTTTCAAAATACTTCTATCCTTTACGGTAAGGGTTACTCCTTGTACTTTGATACTTCTCACTATCATTCCTCCTGACATTAAATACATAGTAAAATACTTTCGTTTAATTGATTATATAATAACGGTTACAAATAAAGCAAACGTATACTTACTAAACATTAAAAAAACATGCTCCCGGCATGTTAGTTAAAAAAGATAAGAGTAATTAAAGAAAAGGCAATCATTAAAACGGCAAGAACCATATACCGTATGGATAGTTCTTTCTTGGTAACAGGTTCTGTGTCAATAAAGTAATGTAATAATCCGACCAAAATAGCTGGCAATATAAATCCCATTGCTAGAACAGTTGCCACTTCCATCGAGGTAACCATTAATAGTAGAGGTACAATAAGCCAAGTAACCAAGAGAAAAGTTCCAATAATAAGTAAAAGACTTTTTTTCTTCCATGGCATCCAAGTAAAAGTTAGAACATCTTTAATCATTGATGATTTTTTACGTTTTACTTCTTTTGTTTTTTTAGTTATCGCAAAAGTCTTCTTTTGGCGATCTACCTTACGACTAAATGAAGCCATATTTACCTCCTATTTTCCTTTAACATTTTTATTTTTAAATCAAATAGTTCTTTGGTTAAATCAACATAGTATTCATGTGGAAATTCTAAACGAAAGATTTCATCCCAGAAG
>CAKVJS010000051.1 GCA_934754755.1 uncultured Erysipelotrichales bacterium | reverse complement strand
ACAAGCAAATATGTATTTTGAAATTGCCTTACTAAAAATTTGTAATCGTTCTATTGGCTCATTGCCTAGCCAAACACAACAAAAAGAAGAAGTAGCTATCTCAGAACAAAATAAAGCTATAGATGTCCCTAAAATAGAAGCAGATAACCAAATACAACATCAAAAGGATGTTAAATCTAATACAGAACCTATGGCCTTTAACGATACCAATGTTTCCTTTGAGGATATTATTAATATTCTTGTACAAGCTGATCGCAAAATACTAAATACCATTCAGGAACAATGGAAAATGATACCATCTTATCGATATAATTTGAATACAGCGAAGGTTGCAACCTTATTGCAGGAGGGTAAACCAGTAGCTGCTGCAAAGGGTGCTATTATTTTATCATTTAAATACAAACCCTTTGTAAATCAGGTAAATAACGTAGACCATTATTTCAAAATAAGAAGTTTTATTAAAGAAGTATGTCACGAAGAGTATGAATACATCGCAATTTTTAGTGATGAATGGATTCCTATTCGAGAACAATACATTCAGCTTCGAAAACAAAATAAGTTACCGGAAAAAACAAATATTATATTGCATCACATTACTAAGCAACAACCACAAAAATCTTTAAATGAGGCGCAACAATATGCTATCGATACTTTTGGAGAAGATATTGTGAGCTTTGAATAAATAAGAAGGAGAAACTGTATGGAATATCCCAAGGCATTTGATAATATGATTGAGTGTTTTAAACAACTACCAGGTATTGGAACAAAAGGAGCCGAACGCTTGGCTTATTATGTCTTAACAATGGATAAAGAAAAAGTACAACATTTTGCGGAAGTTCTTTCTGATTTTCAGGGGAAAATACAATATTGTAAACAATGTGGTAATATTTGTGATTCAGAGATATGTGATATATGTGCTGACGCTACTAGGGATGCTACAATCGTATGTGTTGTTGAACATCCTAGGGATGTCTATGCCATGGAAAAAATAAAAGAGTATCGCGGGTTGTATCATGTGCTACATGGTACGATGTCAATGATTGATGGGAGAACCATGGATGATCTTAATATTGCATCCTTATACAATCGTATGGATGAACATATAAAGGAAGTAATTATTGCAACTAACCCTACAAGAGAGGGAGAAACAACCGCATTATATCTAGCTAAAATTCTACAAAATAAGGGTATTAATGCAAGTCGGATTGCAAACGGCTTACCAATTGGCAGTAATATTGATTATGCAGATGAATTAACTTTATTAAAATCATTGGAAGGTAGGAAAAAAATATAATTTGCTTCATATAATTAATGAGGTGTTTACATGGGGACAATATTTTGGATTATAAAAAGAGTTATACTTTCTATTTTATCGATTACAATATTAAATGTGTTTTTCCATAATGCAATCCCCTATAACTTGATTACTATTGGATTTATCTCTATATTTGATATTTCTGGTATAGTCATTGTCTTATTTCTTATTTTCTTTATTTTACAGAAGTAAATATATAACTAAATAAAAGGATAATAGACCTAAATTAATAAAAACATAACTTTATTATTAGGTTTTTTTATTATCTGCTTTATTAAAATGCGAAAATTATATATAATTAATAAGGGAAGTAGGTGCAAAATATGGCAGGAATATTTATAAGCTTTGAAGGGCCAGATGGAAGTGGAAAAACTACTATATCACATATTATAAAAGAAGAATTGGAAAAACAAAATTACCAGGTTTTATTAACCCGGGAGCCAGGGGGGACAAGCATAGCTGAACAAATCCGGGATATTATATTGAACCCAATTAATACAGCGATGGATGCAAGAACAGAAACTTTGTTATATGCAGCATCTCGCCGACAACATATTGTTGAAAAGATAATTCCTGCTTTAAGGCAAGGGTATATAGTTATATCGGATCGATTTGTCGATAGTTCCTTAGTGTATCAAGGTGTTGCAAGGAATCTAGGTATAAAAGAAGTATATAGGCTTAATACATTTGCTATTGATGATTATATGCCTCATAAAACTATTTTCTTTGATATTCCTTTTGAAGTGGGTTTACAAAGAATACAAGAAAGCAAGCGTGAGGTAGATAGATTAGAACAGGAATCTCTTACGTTTCATAAACAAGTATACGAGGGATATTTGAAGGTTTCTAGTATGTATCCGGAAAGAATAACAAAGATTGATGCAAATAAGGATATTACTTCAGTAAAAGAACAAGTAATGCAAGAGATAAAAAAATGTCTATAAGTACATATCTAAAAAAAGAACAACCTTTATTTTACCAAATCATTAATCATGCATTTGATGAAAATAAGGTTAATCATGCGTATCTATTCGTTGGAGAGAACACTAAGTTACCAATTTCTTATTTATCCATGGCGCTATTATGTGATAAGGATATTAAAGCATGTGAGGTTTGTAATACATGTCGAAGGGTAAAAGATAATCTATACGCTGATATAATTCATTTAAATGGGAAGTATGAGTCGATCAAGAAACAAGATATATTGCAAATACAAAGCCAGTTTAGTAAAAGCTCCCTCGAAAATAAAGCAAAGATATACATTATAGAAAATATTGAAAATGCAACAATTGAGGCATTAAACACTTTGTTAAAAATGTTGGAAGAACCAGTTAAAGATACGTATGCTATTTTTTCTACAAATAATAAAAATGCCTTATTACCTACTATTACATCTCGTTGCCAAATCATTGATATTCTTCCATGCAATTTTAGAATTTTACAAGAAGATCTAATAAAAAAGGGAATCACTAAATCAAAAGCTATTGTATTATCTAGACTAACTACTAGCATTGATGAAGCAATGTCTATTGATTACAAATCGTTAGATTATTTCATTATACAAGCAATGCATACTGTTACCGATATATGCAATAATAGAGAGAATTTAATAATTAATGCATATGTTAATATATTACATAAATTTAATAAAAAAGAGGATTTACAATACTTTTTAATGATATTAGCTATTGTCATGAAAGACATGTTTCACGTGAAACATAATTTACCTGTTATAATAGAAGATCATAAAGAATACTTAGAAAAATTGATGATATCTGATACTGATATTATAGTAAAGATGGAGGCTATACTCCATGCTCAGTTTCAATTAAGTACGAATGCTAATACCATGTTAGTAATGGATGAATTATTGTCAAAACTTTAAATGGGGGACATTATGAAAGAAAAATTAGCAAGTGTTAAATTTATAAATGCAGGTAAAATATATTATTTTTCAACGAATATAAATTTAACAAAAGGAAACTACGTAGTAGTTGAAACAATAAAAGGATTAGAATTAGGAGTATTATCTAAAAATCTTGAGAATATTAATAAATTTAAATTAGAAAAAGGATTAAAACCGATTCTTCGTAGAGCAACAAGAAAAGACATATCAAAATACCAACAAAATTGTGAACAAGCTAAAGAGTCACTACAAATCTGTAAACAAATTGTTGTACGATACGGAATCAATATGCAACTTACAAGTTGTGAATATACTCTTGATAAGGCTAAAATAATCTTTATGTATACATCAGATGAAAGGGTAGACTTTAGAATACTATTAAAAGAATTAGCCACTATATTTCGATGTCGTATTGAATTACGCCAAATTGGTCCTAGAGATAAGGCAAAAATAGTAGGGGGATTAGGTATTTGTGGTTTACCTTTGTGCTGTTCAACAATGTTAGGGGAGTTTAATGGTGTATCAATTAACATGGCAAAAAACCAAATGCTTGCTATTAATATAGAGAAGATATCTGGAAGTTGTGGTCGACTTATGTGCTGTTTAAAATATGAAGACGATATGTATTCATTAGAAAAAGGAAGGTTTCCAAAAATTGGAAGTAGAGTAATGTACGAGGAAGAAGAAGTTAAGGTATTGGGTTTAAATGTTATTAGTAATTTAGTTAAGATAGAAAAACAAGGTATTATTTCTTTTGTCCCCTTAAAAGCTATATCCACTAAAAACATAAAAGGAAAAATTTATGGAAAATCAAGAAATAGTTAATTCTCTTTTAGCACACAAAGATATGAAGATCATCCAGAGAAAAGATATGTTTAACTTCTCAATCGATACAGTTTTAATCGCAAACTTTTGTTCTTTACGAAAAGAGACTAAATATATTATTGATTTTGGTACAAATAATGCAGCCATACCATTGTTACTATCAAATCGAACGAATAGTATTATAGAAGGTATAGAAATTCAAGAAGAGGCGGTTGATATTGCAAAAAGAAACATTGCACTCAATCATCTAGATGAACAAATTTCAATTATTCACGGTGATATAAAAAGCTATAATTTCGAAAAGAAATATCAATTGGTTGTATGCAATCCGCCTTTCTTTCCGTACACCGCTAATAGCAATATTAATCAAAATGAATATTTAACAATAGCGAGACATGAAATTATGATTGATTTAGAAGATATTATTAAGAATGCCGCTAGAATTTTAGATAATAAAGGGCGCTTATCAATGGTACATAGACCAGATAGATTAATTGATATTGTTAATTATATGCAAAAATATAACATTGAACCTAAACGTATTCAAATGGTTTACCCTAAAAAGGGTAGAGAGGCGAATGTTATTTTAATTGAAGGTATATTCCAAGGCAATAAGGGGATTAAGATTGAAGGACCATTATATGCCCATAACGATGATGGAAGTTATAGTAAGGAAATTCAAAAAATGTTTGGAGAAAAATTTGATGAATAGACAAAAGAGTTTTATTGAAGACAGTGCTAAATTATATATTGTTGCTACACCGATAGGAAACCTAACAGAAATGACATATCGAGCCGTCTCTACTTTAAAACAGGTTGAATATATTGCTGCAGAAGATACGCGTAATACAATTAAACTTCTAAACCATTTTGATATCAATACAAAAATGATTTCTCATCATGAACACAACTATAAGGTATCTATCAAAAAAATAATTAGTCTTTTATTAGAAGGGAATTCTGTTGCTGTTGTAAGTGATGCAGGTTTCCCTGCGATATCAGATCCTGGTTATGAGTTAGTTAAAGAAGCAATAGAAAATAATATACCTGTTATTCCTATAAGTGGTGCAAATGCATGTCTAGATGCACTTGTTGTATCAGGAATATGTCCACAACCTTTTCTGTTTTATGGGTTTTTAGATCATAAGAAAAAAAATAAGAAGAAGGAGTTAGAAAGTCTTGCAAAATATAAGGAAACGATAGTTCTATATGAAGCTCCACATAGAATTATGTCTACTTTAGAATTATTGTATATATATTTTGGAAATCGTCATATCGCACTATGCCGTGAATTAACGAAAAAACATGAGGAAATCATACGCGGTACAATACAAGAGGTATTAAATATTATAGATACTATAAAGGGAGAAATTGTTATTGTTATAGAAGGGGCAAAGGAAACGATTATTCAGGAATCTTTTGATATAACAATAACAGAACATGTTGATACATATATTCATGAAGGATATTCAACAAAGGATGCAATAAAAAAAGTTGCAGATATTAGAAATAAGAATAAAAATGATATATATAATACATATCATAAAAAATAAATATGTTTCACGTGAAACATAGCAATAGGAATATAAGATGACTTAGTTGGTTGTAAAACTAACATAAATCATCTTTTTTTTATTTAATTATTAATAATTCGAGCATTATATACATTTATATAATATATAGGATATTGTATATCTGGCTTATAATAACTAAATCACTATTTTTTGTTGACTTAAATTATGTAACAGTAGTATATTCATCTTGTTTTTATAATAAATCTCAATGGATATTTTTATTTTATAACAGGAATGGGGGTGATACAATTGAAAAAATATAAATCCATGTTGTACCTATTAATAATTCTAGTTTTAATAACAGGATGTGCAACTAATAAAAAGGAAACTAACAAGAGTGCAAAACATAACAATGATAAACAAGAGGAGAGGGTAGAAGTAGAAAGTAACCCTGCATCCATATATGTGCAATAATAATAAACAAAGAAAGGTAAAAATATAAAAAATGAAGAAATATAATAAGTCTTTATATTCCTTAATTATGATTTTGTTAATTATATTAGGAAATGTATATCAAACATCCGGATTATCACCAAGTGAAGTATCCATGAGGGAACTTGACGCTGATAAAATAATAAGCGATTCAAAACAAGAAAATAAAGAAAAGGATCCTAATGGCTATATTGAAGTTAAATCAGAAAAGCCTGATAAAGATGGACCAATAACAGTTGGCGATAGAATAAAATATACCATTATAGTATCAAACAAACAAATAAATAGTATTTGGAAAGATGTTAAGGTAGAAAATATTATTCCAGATGGTGTTATATTTGATAAAGTAAATGGTATTGTAAAGGTAGATGGAAAAGAAGGAGAATATCACTATAATAATAAACAAATAAGTATACCTCTGGGTGATATAAATGGCGGTAATATCTCAATTAGTAAAGAAATAAGAACCATTGAATTTTGCGTTACTGTACAACAGGAATCACTGGGTAAAACATTAATCAATAGTACAAAGGCAATAGGACAAAATGGTGAATCAGTTATTGTAAAAACAAAAAATAACATAGTAAATGGAATGGCTAAGGGGTATGTTGAGGAAACAGTAGAAAATATTTCCCGTCCAGATGGAAGGACATATGTAGATGATAAACTAAAGTATAATGTTTATGTAACCAATGAACAAACAAACTCTACCTGGACAAATGTAAGATTACAGGATAAATTCAACGAAGGGATTACTTTTGATGAAAAGGAAGCCCAGTTAAAGGTTGATGGAAAGGAAGTAAAGTATCAATATGATGCATTTACTAATACACTAGAGATACCCCTAGGCAATCTTAATGGCGGTACGGAAAATAGATCAGGAAAAGAAAAAAGAGAGATTAGCTTCATTGTTACGATTAATGAAAAAATCATAAAGGATGAAATATATAGTGGTAGTGATGCACAAAATGTAGTAAATATAATTGGTGATCAGGATACAGTAGTAAGTGAAATTAAGCATAGTAATAGCAGGTATGTATCTATGTTTAAAACGAAGCCAAGTAGAAATACAAGGATAAAGAACCTCTCAAGAGAGGAAGGAACAATAAAAAAAGGTGATATACTACAATATACAATAGAACTAAGAAACGACCAACATAATTCTGCAGAATACTTTGATGTAAAAGCTCAGTTGCCAAGAGGACTAATATTCAATAAAGATAAGGCAAATGTAAATTTAAATGGACAACCCATAGAATACTCGTACGAAGCTAATAGTAATCAAATTTCAATTAAGGAAACGATCCCTGTTTTTGGAGGAAAGAAAGACGGGACAAAAAAACAGCTTAAGGATATAAGTTTTAATGTTTTAGTTGGTGCAGATTATAATGATAGTAGTAAAATTAGAGATATCTCAGAATCAA
>CAKVJS010000050.1 GCA_934754755.1 uncultured Erysipelotrichales bacterium | reverse complement strand
ATTTTATTTTCTTGCATAAATATCCTTTCTACGTACGATCTAAATATCCCTGTAAAATGGTAACGGCAGCCATCTTATCGATGACTTGTTTTCTTTTTTTTCGAGAGACATCGGCGAATATTAGTTGGTTTTCAGCCACTTTAGTCGTCCATCTTTCATCTTCTAAAACAATCGTAACACCCGGCAAGGCGGCTTCTAATTTTTCCTTAAAAGCCTGTGAAATATTACCTCGCACACCGATATCACCATTCATATGTTTGGGAAGTCCTAAAACAATGGTGTGAACTTGATGCTTACGTGCGAGTTCTTGTACTCGCACTACTGCCTTTTCGTTGCGCCCAGTAGGAAAACGAAAGGTTTCAATACCATGTGCTAACATACCAAGGGAATCACTTATCGCAATACCGCATGTTTTAGATCCCAAATCTAATCCTAGGATTGGTTCCACTACTCTTCCTCCAGATATGATTTCACTAATTCTTCAATAATTTCATCACGTTCCATCTGTTGGATAATATTTCGCGCATTCTTATGGCTAGATATATACGCAGGATCATTAGAAATTAAATATCCAGCGATCTGGTGTACAGCGTTATATCCTCTTTCATGAAGAGCTTTAACAACCGTAAGAAGATTATTTCTAATCATTTCTCGACGCATTTCTTCGGAACTAAATACTTTCGTTTTTGTTACATCTTGCATATCTAAACCCCCCTCAGAACTGCTTAAGCCTATTTTACACCATTTATAAGTAAAACACAAAATAAATTCATTATAAAATAGAAGCCAAGTTTTCCTTTATTAATTCGACTGGTGCACTAGCCCCGCAACCACCTTGGGCTAATTCTGGTTTTCCACCACCACGACCATCTACCATTTGGTTAATCGTTTTGATGATATCCCCAGCTTTTTTACCTCGAGCAACGATATCCTTAGTTAGCGCAACAAAATAGGTATAACGGTCCTTATCTTTAGCCAGCAATAGTACAACACCACTTTGCAATTGATCACGAAGAGTAAATACCATTTGTTTTGCCTTCGCACTTTCCAGTTCTTCTTCTATATATAATACGGGAATATCATGAATTACTTGTACTTCATTTATTTTATTGGATGCCATTTGTTGGTTTATTTTATCGGTTAAAGTTGATACCTGTTCTTGCAGCGATGCTTGTTTTTCAAGTACTGCTTGCAGCTTACGCGTAACCTCTTTACGATTGGTTAATTGTAACAAATTAGCGATCTCGTCTACGGTCTGTCTTTCTTCATCAAATAATCGATAGGCTTCATATCCGGTTACTGCCTCAATTCGGCGAATCCCACTACCGATACTTTCTTCGGATACTATTTTACATAGGCCAATTTGTTGGCTATTCGTAACGTGACAACCCCCACATAATTCAATGGAAAAATCATCCACTGATACAACCCGGACAATATCTCCATATTTTTCACCAAATATGGCGGTAGCTCCTTTTTCTAATGCTTCCTCTTTAGGCATGGAAGCAATGGAAACCGGTAATCCCTGTCTAATTTTTTGGTTAACTAATTGTTCTACTTTACGTAATTGTTCCTTCGTTATCTTTGTAAAATGCGTAAAGTCAAAACGTAATCGACGCTCGTCAACATAGGATCCAGCCTGACTAATATTGGATCCAATTACCTCTTTTAATGCTTGTTGTAACATATGCGTAGCTGTATGATTCGCTGTAATTTGTTGTCGTTTTTTGTAGTCCACTGCGAGGGTAACTTTGTCTCCTACACAAATTTGCCCTTGTTTCATTTCAATATAATGTAAATGTTGTTTATGCGGTGCCGTTTGTACATCCAATACTTCCATTTGCGTATTTTCATTAAACATAGTACCTGTATCCGCACATTGACCACCCATTTCGGCATAGAAAGTCGTTATATCTAGAATTAGTTCCCCATAATCGGTGATTTTAGTTACCTGCTTACCATCGCGAAATAAGCCAATTACTTGTCCTTTCCGTTCACTAGGATCATAGATAAAGGTAGAAGGTTGCATGAAATTTAATAAATCAGGATTTTGGGTAGCCATGGAATCCTTATTGGAACGAGAAGAACGAGATCGTTCCTTTTGTAACTGTAATTCCTTTTCAAACTGTTTTTCATCTACTTTCACATTCGATTCTTGGGCTATTTCCACTGTTAATTCCAATGGAAATCCATACGTATCATATAACATAAAAGCATCTTTTCCCGAAAGGATTCCAGTTGTATTGGACGCCATTAGGTTCGCTAACAACTTTTCTCCATGGACTAAGGTTTTGTGAAAAGCCTCTTCTTCTTGTAAGACAAGATCCTGGATGTACGTTACTTTTTCAGGTAAATACGCATAGTACTCTTTCATACAATCACTAACCGTATCAACTAATTGATACATAAAGGCTTGTTCCATACCAATTTGTTTTCCATAGCGAACAGCTCGACGTAATATTCGACGCAATACATAACCACGTCCAACATTATCAAATAGAGCCCCATCCGCCAGCGCGAAAGTAACCGTACGAATATGATCCGCAATAACCCGATAGGCCATTTTGTTTTCTTGATAAGGCACTTTCGCCAAGGCTCCAATAGCATTAATAATCGGTAAAAATAGATCGGTATCAAAGTTTGTTTCACCATTTTGGATAATACTTACAATTCTTTCTAAGCCCATACCGGTATCTATATTACGTTGCGGTAACTCTTTGTATTCTTCCCGTGGCGTTTCCGGCATTGCATTATATTGTGAGAATACTAAATTCCAAATTTCAATATAGCGATCGTTTTCCAACTCTTTATAAAAAAGTTCAACCCCTTTACCTTCTGGATCATAGGCACTACCCCGGTCATAGAATATCTCAGAATCCGGTCCACAAGGCCCTTTACCAA
This sequence comes from uncultured Erysipelotrichales bacterium, assembly GCA_934754755.1. Taxonomy (GTDB): domain Bacteria; phylum Bacillota_I; class Bacilli_A; order Erysipelotrichales; family Coprobacillaceae; genus CAKVJS01. The sequence goes on along the minus strand of CAKVJS010000050.1, from coordinate 4,591 downwards.
TTTCCCAAAAGTTTTCTGGTGTCTTTAACATATGATCGGGTTTAACACCAATCGTATTAACCCAGTAATCATACGCTTCTTGATCCCGATCATGAACGGTAATATAAAGTTTATCCTTGTCAAAAGCAAGCCAATTTTCACTTGTTAAAAATTCCCAGGCAAAAGAAATAGCCTCTTTCTTGAAGTAATCCCCAACAGAAAAGTTTCCTAACATTTCAAAAAAAGTTTGATGTCTTGCTGTCTTACCTACATTTTCAATATCATTCGTACGTAAAGACTTTTGCGCATTCGCAATTCTTGGGTTATCTGGTTTCATCGATCCATCAAAATATTTTTTAATCACCGTCACTCCTGCATTAACCCATAATAAAGTAGGATCATCATGCGGTATTAATGATTGGCTCGGTTCAATCGTATGTCCTTGACTTTCAAAATAGTCTAAAAACATTTGGCGTACTTGATTTCCTGTTAGTTGTTTCATTATATCTCTCCTTTATAAAAATAAAAAACGCTCCTAAAATGCTAGGAACGAAATCATCGCGGTACCATCCTAGTTCATGTTTACACATGCCCTCATTTCACTGTAACGTAGTGTCTACGGGGTATCCTCTCCAAAGTAGCTTTCCATTCTGTCTCTAAGTATTTTCACCAACCATACTTTCTCTATGTAGAGTTACATTATGTACTTATCTTTATCATCGATTTAGTAGTATTATACACAGGTTTTTTCGTAAATGCAATCGAGAAAACTATTCGGTAACCATTTGTCGTCTTTTTTTAATGGCGTCCTTAACAACAAGACAATAGGATACAAGTAAAGGTGATAGAATCATACCTATTACGCCAAACCAATCACCGAAGATACCTAAGGCAAGAATAACAATAATCGGATGGGTATCCAACTGTTTTTTAAATATATAGGGTTGGATAAAGTTGGATTCTACAACTTGTAAAAAAGCAATAGCTAATACACTCATATACCCCGTTTCCAAATGCATTGTAAAGCCATATATAATGACTGGTATGCCACCGATAAACGGTCCGATATAAGGGATCATATTGGTAAATGCTAAAAAGAAGGCAATAAAAACCACAAAGTTAAATCCTAATAACCAAAACAATAATAAACTAGCGACAAAGAATATAATAAAATCCAAACAGGTAGCTTTTAAAAACGCACAAGTAACCTCTTTTATTTCTTGTAACATCGTACTATATATTCTTTTATTAGAACTCGTATGATTTTCGATCCATGGGGTCACTTGGATATTATCTAGCACTAAATAAAAGGAAATAAAAAAGCCAAGACAAATATTACCAATCCAATACAGTAAAGTATCTACAGAAGTCATAACGATGTGACCGAGTTGTTGCCATATTCTTATTGTTTTAGAAAAAGAGTAAATCGGTTTAAAAAAGGGATGGATGTATTTTTCAATGTGCATAAGATCATAATTAGTATGTAGATACTCGATATTTTCTACGAGTTCCGGGATCGTATAGTATAAAAAGACAAAACCAATAAATATTAATACTACGTATGTTAAAATACAAACAATTTTTCGAGGAACTAAGGAAAAAAAGGAAATAATCGGATCCATGATAAAGCGAAATACAAAGGCTATAAATAGCGGCATGCATATATGAAATAACCATACAATGATCGTAACAAGCTGCAAATAGTATACTAAAAAATAAAGCAACAATAGTGCTAACAGGCCATATACTATTTTTTGTAATGATTCTTTCATATCTATCACCTATTGTAGTATGCCTGTGTATAAAAATAAAAAACATGGAAGCCCACGTTTTTTACATTTTACTTTTAAATTCATGTATGATCTTTTCTAACATACTTTGACTTTGTTTACTTTCACTAACAAATAGCGCAGTCGCTAATAGAACAGATGCACTAATAGCGGCGCTACCTAACACCCATTTTTGGGTTCTATCCATGGAATCACCTCAGTATAGTTTTAACCTTCTTCCATAAAATCATACGGTGATAATGTTGTTTGGGCAGCATTTTTTAAATACATAGTCGCTAACGATGTTTTTCGACGTCCTTCTTGGTTATTTTCAATACCATATAAAAAGGCATCTGATTGACCTAAAATAAATAGTGATTGCTTGGCACGGGTTAATCCTGTATATAGAAGATTACGACGTAACATAATCCGATAGTCATATAAAACACATAAAATAACAATCTTAAATTCGCTACCTTGTGATTTATGAATCGATGTACAATAGGCGTGGGTAAAGGTCGAAAAAGTTTTAGCTGTATACTCTACCATGGCACCATCAAAATCAACAACAATAGTGTCTTCTAAGTAAGCAACATTATCTTTTTTATTAATTTCTACAAGTATTCCAATATCACCATTGTATACTTCATCTTCAGGACGATTTTTTAATTGTAATATTTTATCACCTTCTCGAAACACAACATTTCCAATTCGCATTTCAATGCTGTCATCCTGTTTTTCATTACATACCTTTTGTAATGCCTTATTCAAAGCATCAATGCCCGCAATTCCTTGGTACATCGGGGCTAATACTTGGATTTCATTCAAGGTATAACCTTCTTCTATTGCCTGGGCCACAATTCGGCTTACATAATAGGCTACATCTTGAGAAGGACAAGAACAAAAGTGAATATCTTGGTATTGTTTAAATAGACTCATATCCGTCATTTCATTATGAATAATATGATGGGCTAATTGGATAATTCCAGAACTTTGAGCCTGGCGAAAAATCTCATCCAGTTCAATTGTTTTAACATCCATGGCCATAAAGTCTTTCAAAACATTACCAGGAGCTACCGAAGGCAACTGATGGTGATCACCAATACAAAGAATTTTTTTAACATAACGACTGGCTTCTAGTAACCTGCTAAATAGTAAACAATCTACCATAGAAAACTCATCAATAATTAAAATTTCTTCTTCCATAGGGTTATCTGCATGTAAGGCAAAAGTATTCGTATGTAAATCCCATTTTAATAAACGATGAATCGTAGATGCCTTGCGACCCGTTACTTCACTTAAACGCTTGGCGGCTCGACCAGTGGGAGCAACTAAGGCAATTTTTGATTCGGGAAATTGTTTTTCTGCCATCGCTAGAATCGCCTGAATCACGGTTGTTTTCCCGGTACCGGGTCCACCCGTTAGTACCATACAAGGATAACTCAAAAAATACGTAATGGCCTGTTTTTGTTTCTTGGCATAGGTGATATGATTTCTTTTTTCAATTGCATTGATTTCTTCTTGTACACTATTTTCATCATACATATATTCAGGACGACCTTGGAGATTTGATATAAAGGAAGCTATATTAACTTCTGCCTCATACATTTCCTTATCATAATATTTATCTGCATCCACCATGACTTTTCCTTCTTCGATCAAGGTTTCTAAATATTCATAAAATAAAGAATCTTCAATATTGATGATTTGTTTACGAAACATACGCAAAATACTATCAATGGATTGATAGCTACTTCCACTTCTAAAGCAACCTTGTTTAATGCTATATAAAATTGCAGCTTTTAATCGATTCGGACTTTCCCTATCACAACCAATTTTCATCGCTAAATCATCGGCTGTTTGAAATCCAATCCCATCAATATCTTCAATCATTTGATATGGATTATCCTGTAAAACCGTTAGTGTCTTTTCCTTATATACAGCTTGTATTAAAGCGAGATTCCGTAAACTAATGCCATGACCCATAAAAAAGCGCATGACTTCTTGATCATAATCATCATTCGTTAGTACGGTATAAATCGTATCGATCTTCTTTTCATTTATACCACGGACTGTTTGTAATACGGATTTATCTTCCTTAATAAGATCTAGGCATTGTTCACCTAAAGCATCAACAATGGATTGGGCTTGTACCCGCCCAATTCCCTTAAATAAAGGACTCGATAGATACTTAACAATTTCATCACTATCTTTCGCTAGTATAACCTCATAACTTGTAATCACAAACTGTTCACCATATTTAGGATGCATTTTATAGTCACCAACAAAAGTATATTTATTATACTCATTAACATCACTCATATATCCGTTCATCACCAGCATGCGATCTTCTTGTTCTACCTCAATTAAAGCAACAATAAATTTTGTTTCTTCGCTATAAAAGCGAATATTTCGAATATAACCAGTATAAGTAATCATAAATAGGACAATTCCTTATCATCTTTATATACAGTATCAATAACGCCACCACCAAGACATATATCTCCATCGTAGAAGACCGCTTCTTGACCCGGTGTTACTGCCTTTACTGGCACTTTAAAAGCAACCATTACACTTGTTTCATCGATAAAATGAAGTTGCACTGGATTATCCTTTTGACGATAGCGAAACTTAGCCACACAAGTAACCTCCCCTTTTGGCTTTTGTGAGGCAATCCAGTTTACATCTTTCACTAATGTAGCTGTCGATAATAACCAATCACTTTGATCACCCTGACAAATATATAAAATATTTTTATCGTATTCTTTTCCGACAACAAACCAAGCATCACCAGCACCACCGATACCGAGTCCTTTTCTTTGACCAATCGTATAGTACATAAT
>CAKVJS010000049.1 GCA_934754755.1 uncultured Erysipelotrichales bacterium | reverse complement strand
TGTTTTTGTCAATTCAAAATGGGTCCAAATTTTAACTGAAAATGGGGCCACTACATTACTTTGATTTAAGCCATTCTAAAGTTTCTTCGACCCGATAACTATCACCGTTCATATTTAATATATGCGATTTATGAGCTAGCCTATCTACCATAGCAGTTGTTAATACGGGATCCTTAAATATCTCCTGCCATCTATCAAAGGATAAATTTGTTGTTATGATCATAGAACCTATCTGTAATCGATTAGAAATTAAATTAAATAATATTTCACTACCATCTTTATCAAAGGATACATATCCTAATTCATCCAATATAACTAAATCATATTTTTCAAATTTTCTTTTATATTGTGTGATTTGATTTCTAGTCATAGCTTCCCTTAATTCCAGGATTAAATTTGGAACACTCACAAATAAGACCTTTTTACTTTGTAAACAAGCCTTTATTCCTAGCCCTATAGCGTAATGGGTCTTACCCATCCCCGGATTACTTACACAGACTATATTTTCCTTTTCTTCCATAAATTGTAAATTCATTAATTCTTTTAGTTTCACTTGAATATCTTTAGGGAATCGATCTATTTTAAAATCCTCTATATATTTTTTAAAAGGAAATTTCGCGTCCTGTATTCGTCTTTGTATACCATTACTCCTACGTGTTTCACATTCCTTTTCGAGTAATTCGATTAAAAACTCTTCATTACTTTTAGAAAGATGCTTGGCCTCTAGCAGTATTTCTTCGCAATGCTTGCGTAAGTAAGATAATCGTAATCCACCTGCCAACTGTTTAATGTGTTCCATAATCATTTCCTCCCATTCCATACATTTCATTGATACGTTGTAATTGTTCTTGTGACTGTTTTATAATTTCTTGTTGCAGGCTATCCGTAACTCCTGTTTTTGGTATGGGACCCGCTTTAAGATATTGTATGATCTCCGGTAATTCTTTTTCTTTGTGTTGTAATATTATGGATATGAATTCCTTGGGTTTTGTTTTATAATATTCCTGATAGATGGTCTTCAGTGCCGGGTACTGTTTTAACACTTTGGAATGTTTTAGTGCCCCTGGCTTCCTACTTAGCGTATGGAGATAATGGGATAGTATTAGTTGATACTCCCCATAGCCATCTATCTTTTTATGTTCACATACAAACTCGTGATGGCTATATATCACAAGAGTCTCTATATATTTTTTGACCGTTACTTTCTTATCTGTTAGATAATCAGGTATGGAATAAAAGTTATTATCTACTTGTATACAACTATATTTATTAACTGTAACCTCCTCTATTTGAGCTAACTCATACGGGGGTCTATGTGGTAGTAAATATTCTTTTTCCTCCTCTATCTTACTTTCTTGATTTAATATTTGTAGCTGCTGCTGTAAATATTCTCTAGCACTTTCCAAGGAAGCAAATGCATATTCTTTAGCGAAAACAAAATTACGTATCTTTTTTACGCTGCCTTCTACAAATCCCTTTTCATTACCACTAAAACAATTCGTTACATTAATATCAAAACCATAATATAAGGCTAAATTAATTAGATTTTCATTTAGTCTTTTTTCATGTTTACCTATAAATTGACTGACAACATTACGCATATTATCGTATACTACTTCTTTATAACCACCTTGCAACATAGAGAAGAATTGTACATGTGAATCTAAGAAAGCTGATTGTGATTGCGTTGGGTAAAGATAGGCCCATCGATAGCCACTAGCAGGGGCAGCTAAGACCGCTAAATAGAAAACTTTTAATACACCACCAATCATTAATTTTACTTCTCCAAAATCATACTCTAATCGGTCTCCAAATGAATATTCTTGGCGAATGAATACTGTCTTAGACTGTTTTACTTTTCGTATATAATTGTTGACAGTTGTATGACCAATATCAATATTATCCGTATGTAGGATTTCAACTATCTGTTTTGTAGTAAGTCTTTGTTTATGGCGTTGTCCAAGAAGTTTAGTTTTTTCCTCTTCTTCTTCTAGAATTTGATGAATTCTTTGTTTAACAGAGGGGGTTAGCTTCCGTCTTGTACGAGAGGAAGAATCATAAGAAGAATGTACTATATTGCGAATCAGTTTATCGGTTTCCTCTTTGGATGTAGTTGTTGAAGATACAATAAGTTGTTCAGCAGCTCTATAGGTATTCCAAACTCTCGCTATTGTTTTACGGTTGATATGTAATTCCTTTTCAATTTGGCGATTTGACACTCCCTTCTTTTTTAATGATATAATTGCATACTTATCCATTTTTGAAATCACTCCTTAACACCTCCAAAGACAGTATGACAATCTTTGGAAATAAATAAAAGATATGGACCCATTTTCAATTGTTAATTACAATTGTTTGGCCCATATTTAGATTAACAAAAACAAACACCTTTCTCGATGTATTGACCTCCCTTGCAAGGTCTATGGTATCGTAAATCGGGACAAAATCAATATCGATACATTGAGACATTATCATTTTCGAATCATAATATTTAGATTAACAAAAACATAAAGCCTTGACAGGAAATAAAAAAACATGTAAACTACAGAAGAATACTAGAAAGTATGTATTGATGACATTTATGAAACGCCCGGTATTGTGTGTTTGATAGGAAAGGAGAGGTAAAAATGCCTACAATTAATCAATTAATTAGACAAGGTCGAAAAGACAAGACTACAAAATCAAAATCACCTGCGTTAAATAGGGGATATAACTCATTGGCTAAAAAGCCAACTAGTACAAAATCTCCACAAAAACGTGGTGTTTGTACACGTGTTGCAACAATGACACCAAAGAAACCAAACTCAGCTTTACGTAAATATGCGCGTGTTAGATTATCAAATGGGATGGAAGTAACTGCTTATATTCCTGGAATTGGTCATAACTTACAAGAACACAGTGTTGTCTTAATTAGAGGCGGTCGTGTAAAAGACTTACCAGGGGTTCGTTACCATATTATTCGTGGAACAATGGACTGTGCTGGGGTTAATGATCGTAAAAAAGGACGTTCTTTATATGGAACGAAAAAACCTAAAGCTTAATCTTAATCGAGTATAGGAGGACAGGAAATTGGCAAGAAAAGGAAAAGCGATTAAAAGAGACGTGCTACCTGATTCAGTGTATAATTCAAAGATTGTTACAAAATTAATCAATAATATTATGCTTGATGGAAAAAAAGGTGTCGCACAAAATATCTTGTATGAAGCGTTTAGTAAAATAGAAGAAAAAACAGGTAATTCTGCGATGGAAGTATTTGATAAAGCGATTAACAATATTATGCCAGTACTTGAATTAAAAGTACGACGTATTGGGGGAGCTAACTACCAAGTACCAGTAGAAGTATCAAACGAAAGAAGAATGACCTTAGGATTACGTTGGTTAGTAAATTACTCTCGTTTACGTAATGAAAATACTATGATCGATCGTTTAGCGAACGAAATAATTGATGCTTCTAATGGAGCAGGTGCCTCAGTGAAAAAGAAAGAAGATACTCACAAGATGGCAGAAGCAAACAAAGCATTCGCCCACTTCCGTTGGTAATGCACTACTTAAAATTATAGAAGGGAGATATTTATGGCTCGTGAATTTTCATTAGAAAAAACCCGTAATATTGGAATCATGGCACACATTGATGCCGGTAAGACAACAACTACTGAACGGGTATTGTATTATACTGGAAAAATTCATAAAATTGGTGAAACACATGAAGGTGCTTCGCAAATGGACTGGATGGAACAGGAACAAGAACGTGGGATCACCATTACTTCAGCGGCTACTACCGCACAATGGAAAGGATACCGGGTAAATATTATCGATACACCGGGCCACGTCGACTTTACCGTAGAGGTTGAAAGATCATTACGGGTATTAGATGGGGCGGTAACAGTATTAGATGCAAAAGCAGGTGTGGAACCACAAACTGAAACAGTGTGGCGTCAAGCAACTACGTATCATGTACCACGAATTGTCTACTGTAATAAAATGGATGCCACAGGTGCTGACTTTATTATGTCTGTAGAATCTTTAGATAAACGTCTAGGGGCTAATGCGGTAGCTTTACAATTACCGATTGGTGCTGAAGATGAATTTAAAGGAATTATTGATTTAGTTACTATGAAAGCCATCTATAATAAAGATGAATTAGGTGACGAATACGAAGAAACAGATATTCCTGCAGAATTATTAGAACAAGCCCAAGAATATCGCGCAAAACTACTAGATAGTGCGGCTTCTTATGATGATGATCTAATGATGAAAGTCTTAGAAGAAGAGGAACCTACAGTAGAAGAAATCAAACAAGCGATTCGTAAAGGAACGCTAGCCGTTGAATTATTCCCAGTTGTTTGTGGATCTTCATACAAAAACAAAGGGGTACAACAAGTATTAGATGCAGTCATTGATTATTTACCGGCACCTACGGATATCCCAGCAATTAAAGGGATTGATGTTAAAGGTGATGAAATAGAAAGACATGCTTCCGATGAAGAACCATTTTCTGCTTTAGCATTTAAGATTATGGCCGACCCGTTTGTTGGAAAATTAACTTTCTTCAGAGTTTATTCAGGACAAGCTAATGCTGGTTCGTATGTATTAAACTCTACGAAGGATAAGAAAGAACGATTGGGACGAATTCTTCAAATGCACGCCAATAAACGACAAGAAATTGATACAGTTTATGCAGGGGATATTGCTGCAGCTGTTGGATTTAAGAATACAACAACAGGAGATACTATCTGTGACGAAAAGAATTTCGTTATCCTTGAAAAAATGGAATTCCCAGAACCAGTTATCGAATTAGCGATTGAACCAAAAACAAAACAAGACCAAGATAAGTTAGGTTTTGGATTATCAAAACTAGCAGAAGAAGACCCAACATTTAGAACATTTACTAACCCAGAAACAGGAGATACCGTTATTGCTGGAATGGGTGAGTTACACTTAGATGTAATTGTTGATCGTTTAAAACGAGAATACAAAGTGGAAGCGAACGTAGGAGCACCACAAGTTGCATATCGTGAAACTATTCGCCAAGCAGCAGAGTGTGAAGGTAAGTATGTAAAGCAATCTGGTGGACGTGGACAATACGGACATGTTTGGATTAAATTTGAACCTAACGAAGGAAAAGGATTTGAATTTGTGGATGCCATCGTTGGTGGAACAGTTCCTAGAGAATATATTGGATCTGTAAAATCAGGATTGGAAGATGCTCTTCAAACAGGTATGATTGCAGGATATCCAGTGTTGGATGTAAAAGCAACATTATATGATGGTTCTTACCATGATGTCGACTCATCAGAAATGGCATATAAAGTAGCTGCTAGCTTAGCGTTGAAAACAGCTGCGAAGAAATGTGATCCAATTATCTTAGAACCAATTATGCAAGTGGAAGTAACAGCACCTGCTGAATACTTGGGAAGTGTTATGGGAGATGTTTCTTCAAGACGTGGTATGATTGAAGGACAAGAAGAAAAAGGAAATGCGATTTCTATTCAAGCAAGTATTCCATTATCTGAAATGTTTGGATACGCTACGGACCTACGCTCTTTTACTCAAGGTCGAGGGAACTATACGATGATTTTCGATCGTTATGAACCTGTACCAAAAAGCATTAAAGAGGAGATTATCAAGAAAAATGGTGGCAAGAACTAGCTACCGATAAAATAGTATTGATTTTTGCAATCTTTTATCTTAGAATGGAATATGTATAAAACTAAATTATATAGGAGGAACCTTAAATGGCTAAGGAAAAATTTGATCGCTCAAAAGCGCATGTAAATATTGGAACAATTGGTCATGTTGACCACGGTAAAACAACACTAACTGCGGCTATTACAACTGTATTAGCGAAAAAAGGAGGAGCGCAAGCGCAAGATTATGAAGCAATTGACAACGCTCCTGAAGAAAAAGAACGTGGAATTACAATTAATACATCACACGTAGAATACCAAACGGAAACTCGTCACTACGCACACGTTGACTGTCCGGGACATGCTGATTATATTAAAAATATGATTACTGGTGCTGCCCAAATGGATGGAGCTATCTTAGTTGTAGCTGCAACAGACGGACCAATGCCACAAACTAGAGAACATATCTTATTATCACGCCAAGTTGGTGTACCATACATCATCGTATTCTTAAATAAATGCGATATGGTAGATGATGAAGAATTATTAGAACTAGTTGAAATGGAAGTTAGAGAATTATTAAATGAATATGGATTCCCTGGAGATGATACACCAGTAATTCGCGGTTCTGCATTAAAAGCCTTAGAAGGTGATGACAAATGGGTTCCTGCTATTGATGAATTAATGGAAGCTGTAGATTCATACATCCCTACTCCAACTAGAGATACAGATAAACCTTTCTTAATGCCAGTAGAAGACGTATTTACTATTACTGGTCGTGGAACAGTTGCTACTGGTAGAGTAGAACGTGGACAATTAAAATTAAATGATGAAATTGAAATTGTCGGAATTACAGATACGAAAAAGACAGTTGCTACAGGAATTGAAATGTTCCGTAAATTATTAGACTATGCAGAAGCAGGGGATAATGTTGGTGTCTTATTACGTGGAGTAAACCGTGATGAAATTCAACGTGGACAAGTATTAGCTAAACCTGGTTCAGTTAATCCACATAAGAAATTTATATCACAAGTATATATCTTATCAAAAGATGAAGGTGGACGTCATACACCATTCTTCGCAAACTATAGACCACAATTCTATTTTAGAACAACAGATGTTACTGGTGTTATTGAATTACCAGAAGCAGTTGAAATGGTTATGCCAGGAGACAACTTAGAATTAATCGTTGAATTAATTTCACCAATCGCTATCGAAACAGGAACTAAGTTCTCAATTCGTGAAGGTGGAAGAACGGTTGGTCATGGTACTGTATCTGAAATCATTGAATAATTGTTATAAAGGGTAGCTTAACAGCTACTTTTTTATTTCTCAAAAAAATAGTACAGTTATATAACCTAGTCAATATTTATAGATAGTAAATATTGAAAATAAATCGATTATTTGATAAGATAATAGGGAAATATGTTAGGTTTCATTTGAGGAGGAAGATTATGGATGAGCAAGAACAAGTTGTGATCAATTTAATTGTTAATAGTGGTAGCGCTAGAAGTTCTGCTATTGAGGCAATACAATATGCAAAAGCAGGAAATATGGAGAAAGCGGAAAATTCATTACAAGAAGCTAAGGAAACAATTAATGGTGCCCATCACTCACAAACGGAGTTAATACAAGGGGAAATACGTGGGGAACAAACACCTGTGAATTTATTAATGGTGCACGCACAAGATCATTTAATGTCAGCATTAGTAATTATTGATTTAGCACAAGAATTTATAGATGTTTATAAGAAAATAAATTCATAATCTGTATATATGATAAAAAGCCCTATATATCAACATTAATTGATATGTATGTTGGCTTTTTTTGAAAAATAAGAGAACTCGTATGAAAAAAAGGTAAAAAGGGTTTGACATAATTATTGCAATAGTGTATTATAAACAAGTCGGCAAGAGAGAGCCG
>CAKVJS010000048.1 GCA_934754755.1 uncultured Erysipelotrichales bacterium | reverse complement strand
TTAAAATACTTGATAATTGGATTAATGTTATAAGGGAAACATATTTTAAAACGCATGATGCTATTTTTCCAGATGATGAAAAATTATGGGATGATAGTTTGATAAGCTATCAGATTGAAATCAACGATAATAAATTATAGACAATGAGTCATTTCAATTAACTCATAGCAGTATTTAAGCAATAGTCTATCTAATAATAATTATGTAAGTATTGGAAAGGAAAATATATGAAAGATTGGTATCAAAAATTAATAGAAGAGGTTGTACATGACCTGCATAGTGATGCAAATAGTGGATTATCCTCTCATCAAGTACAAGAAAAACTGCGTTCTTATGGATACAATTCGTTTGAACAGCCTAAAAAAACACCGTTGTATAAAAATATTCTTCACCAACTTAAAGATATCTCAACCATCATTCTATTATTAGCTGCTATTTTATCTTTCCTCTCTGCTACACATGGTGAAGGAGGCTATATTGAATCTATTACGATCTTAGTGATTATTACAATTAATATGGTGTTAGCCATTCGCCAGGAACAAAAAACCCAAAAAGCATTAGATGCTCTGCAGGATTTAAGCAATCCTACTTGTTATGTAAAGAGGGATGGCCAGACGATAGAAATAGAGACTTCAGCGATTGTTCCAGGCGATATCATATTATTATCTACCGGTATGTTAGTTCCTGCCGATGGACGATTAGTGGCTACTACCAATTTAGCGATTGATGAATCCCCATTAACCGGTGAGAGCGAAGCTATCAACAAGGATGCAATGATTGTGATCGAACAAAAAGTGCCCATTAGTGAACAAAACAATATGGTCTTTTCTGGTACCCTTGTGACTGCCGGAAAAGCAACAATTATTATTACCGCTACTGGTATGCACACTGAGTTAGGGAAAATCGCTAGCTTTCTAAATCATCCTCAAAAACGCCAAACACCATTACAAATACGCCTTAGTCATATTACGAAATGGGTTAGCTACGTAGCCATTATAGCTGCCTTAATTTTACTTGTATCAGGATTACTAAAAGGCGATTCTTTATTACAAATGCTTTTATTATCAGTAAGTTTGGCAGTAGCAGCGGTACCTGAAACATTGAATTTAATTGTTACGTTGTCCTTGATTAACGGTGTCCAAAGAATGGTAAAAAAGCATGCCTTAATCCGCCGATTACCAGCGATTGAAACACTCGGTAATGTATCGATTATATGTTCGGATAAAACAGGTACGATAACCCAAAATAAAATGCAAGTAGAAACCCTTTGGCTATCAAGTACCAACTCGTTTGCATCGAGTGATACAACAGATGTTAAGATGTTAGATTTTATCGAACAGCTGGCTTTGTCTTGTAATGATGATATCAATCATATTGGTAATGCAACCGATCGAGCTATATTACAGTTATCTATGAACCATGATATCTCTCCTTTGTTTGACCGGGTAGCAGAAATTCCTTTTTCAAGTAGTCGAAAAATGATGAGTGTTGTTATTAAAAATAAAACCGGAGGCTATACGGTATTAACCAAAGGAGCGTATGATCGACTACCACTAAAACAATCGTCCCCTGCTGGTTTGAAGGCACATGATACACTTACTAAGCAGGCATTGCGGGTTCTTGCTTTAGCGACCAAAACGATCACTACCTTACCAAAGAAAATCGAAGAGATAGAAAAAGATTTAACCTTAGTTGGTTTAGTCGGCGTTATGGATCCACCCCGCATAGAGTCCGCAAAAGCAATTAAACGCGCCCAACAAGCCGGTATTAAAACCATAATGATTACCGGTGATCATGCTTCTACAGCTACTGCAATTGCTAAAAAAGTAGGAATTTTATCGACGGAAGATGAAGTTTTAACAGGTCAACAATTGGATGCTTTAAGCGATGAACAACTGCACCGTGCTGTTTCTAAGTACACCGTTTATGCTCGTGTTTCACCGGAAAATAAAATTCGCATTGTGAAGGCCTGGCAAAAACATGATGCAATTGTCGCCATGACTGGCGATGGAGTAAATGATGCTCCCGCTTTAGAGGCTGCCGATATCGGGATTGCGATGGGTAAGAATGGTACAGAAGTAGCGAAAAACGCCGCTGATATGATCCTTATGGATGATAACTTTGCGACTATTGTCAATGCGATTCAGGAAGGTCGCTATGTATATGCGAATATTCGTAAAACGATATATTTTTTATTAGTATGTAATTTATCGGAAATCGTTACTGTCTTATTTGCGCAAGTAACAAACATGGGAGTATTAGTGACACCGATCTTATTGCTATTAGTCAATCTATTGGGTGATGGAATCCCCGGTATTCATCTAGCTAAGGAGACGGCTAACGAACACGTTATGAACCGTCCCCCCATGGAGCGAAAGGAAAGCTTTTTTTCCAATGGTATACTACGCCTCATCATTCACCAAACCATTGCCTGCTCTATTGTTATTGTCTTAGCTTTTTATATCGGAGCCTATGTCCCCGTTAGTTCTTCCTATCCGCCAAGTCAGTCGTTAGGTCAGGCTATGGCATTTATCGCTCTAGGGTGGACATCCGTATTACACATTTTTAATGTACGCTCTACCAAATCTATATTTACTCGCAAAATAAGATCTAACCCTGGATTAGTATTTAGTAGTTTCGCTATGTTACTTGCTTTTGTATGTATGGTAAGTATTCCTCCTATCGCCCATCTATTTAGTATTCAAGATACCTCTATGATGCATATAAGTATTGCCATGCTTGTATCAATCCTTCCAAGCATATATGCAGAACTATACAAAGTATTAAAAAGGAATCGATGACTCGATTCCTTTTTGATTTATATATGTTGAATAATAAAATCATGATCCTGCGTGTCTACTAGGATTGCATCCCCATCCTTAATTTTTCCTTGCATCATTTGTTTGGCTACTAATGTCTCAATATTTGTTTGCATATAACGTCTAAGTGGTCGGGCACCAAAGGCTACATCAGTACCCTCTTTAGCGATTTTGTTCTTAGCTGTATCACTTATTGTAATAGTTATTTTTTTGTTTTCTAAGCGATGGGCAAGTTGCTTTGTAAACTTATCAATAATTTGTGATATAACCGAAGCATCTAGAGAATTAAACATCACAATATCATCAATGCGGTTTAAAAATTCTGGCTTGAAATATTGTTGTAATTGTTGTTGCACATTTTCTTTTGCCTCTTTGGTAGTTCCTGATACTAGGAATTCCGATCCAATATTTGATGTCATAATGATAATCGTATTTTTAAAGCTCACATTGGTACCTTTCGAGTCCGTAATCCGACCATCATCTAATACTTGTAACAAGATATTAAATACGTCTGGATGGGCTTTTTCAATCTCATCCAATAAAACAATACTATATGGGTGACGTCGGACAGCTTCCGATAATTGGCCACCTTCCTCATATCCTACATATCCTGGCGGGGCACCAAGCAATCTTGATACACTAAATTTTTCCATATACTCCGACATATCAATGCGGACAATATTACTTTCACTATCGAATAACTGCTCGGCTAATGATTTGGCTACTTCTGTTTTACCGACACCGGTTGGCCCTAAGAATAGAAACGATCCAATCGGTCTATTTTCATCATTAATTCCTGCCCGTGAACGGAGTATTGCATCACTTACTTTTGTGATTGCCTCGTCCTGTCCGATAACCCTTTGTTTCAACGTAGCATCGAGGTGTAAAATCTTCTCTCTTTCCGATTCCATTAACTTATGAATAGGAATTTTTGTCCAGCGAGCGATTACTTCACTAACACTATCGACAGTCACTTTTTCTTTTAACAAACTTTGTTCTGCTTTATTATTCTCTAAGTCGGCTATTTCTTTTTCTAAGGCAGGTAACGTCTGGTATTGAATTTTAGACGCCTCTTCCAAATTACCTTCACTTTGATACTGCTCCTTTTGAGCCTCTAATTTTACCCGTCGATCCTTTAATTCTTTTATTTCATCTAGCTCTTTCTTCTCTTCCTTCCACTGATCTTTTAGGCCCATTTCTTGTTCTTGTAAAGAAGCAATTTTATTTGTAATTTCTTGTAACCTTTTTTCATTGTCACTATTCTTATCTTCTTTTTCAATCGAAATACGCTCCATTTCTAACCTATTTTTCTCTCGAGTAATGGTATCCAATTCCTCTGGCATAGAATCTATTTCCATACGTATCGAAGCACAAGCTTCATCGATTAAATCAATGGCTTTATCCGGTAAAAAGCGATCGGTAATATAACGCGTAGATAGATGAACCGCACCAATAATAGCACTATCCATAATATGCACTCCATGATGTGATTCAAAGCTATCTTTTAATCCTCGTAAGATGGCAATGGTGTCATCTTCATCAGGTTCGTCTACTTGCACTTTTTGAAATCTTCTTTCTAAGGCAGCATCTTTTTCTATATATAGACGATATTCATCTAATGTTGTAGCCCCAATACAATGTAATTCACCGCGTGCTAACATTGGTTTTAATAAATTTGCTGCATCCATTGCACCATCGGTTTTTCCTGTACCAACGAGTTGATGAATTTCATCGATAAATAAGAGAATATTTCCCTCTGCCTTTTTTATTTCTTGTAATAAGGCCTTTAATCGTTCCTCAAATTCACCACGATACTTTGCTCCAGCAACTAAGGCACCTAAATCGAGTTCATAAACCGTTTTATTTTGAATACTAAGGGGCACATCATTTTTAAAAATACGCCAAGCGAGCCCTTCAACAATGGCTGTTTTTCCGACCCCTGGTTCCCCAATTAGAATCGGGTTGTTTTTTGTTTTCCTGGATAGGATTTGAATAACCCGGCGAATTTCATCATCTCTACCAATGACAGGGTCGAGTTTTCCCTGTTTTACTTCCTGTGTTAAATCTCTACCATATTTTTCCAATACTTCATATTGACTTTCTGGGTTTTTTGTATCCACATGCTTCCCTCCTCGCATTGTTTCAATAGTTTTTTTCATTTCTTTTTTGGAAAGATTATATTGTTGTAAGATTGTATCTATCCAATGAATATGCATATCATACAGAGCTAAAATTAGGTGTTCCACACTAAGAAAACTATCTTTATATTGTTCCTTATTTTTATTCGCTTCGCTTAGCCAGCGAGAAACGTCATACGAAACTTGCATAGATTCCGTACTGGTAGATATCTGTGGCTTTTCATGAATTCTTTGTAGCACCTGATTTCGGATATCTGCGATAGCTACTTCTTTTTTATGCAAAACACGATACCATATACCACTGCTATCTTCTAGTAAACTATATACGATATGTTCGATATCAATGATCTGTTGTTTATTTTCAATGGCTACTTGACTGGCCCGTTGCAAGGCTTCTTGTACCTTTGTTGTCCAAGATTCAACATCCATTGCACACCCTCCTTTAGCACTCTTTATATACAAGTGCTAATATTATTATACTCCTAATTTTAGCACTGTCAATATAAGAGTGCTAAAAAGGGGTTTACCTTTTATACTATGACCAATTCCTTCTATTTTACACAAAGGGAAATAAAAAAATCTCTAGCTCACAAGCTAAAGACTGATATGTCGAGTTACGTAGTCATGGGTAGCAATATCTAGATCATGCGTTACAATAATTACAGTACAACCCTTTTCTTTAAAGTTTTTTAGATGTTCCAAAACAATATTTCGATTTTCCATGTCTAAGTTTCCCGTTGGTTCATCCGCAAATACGTAGGTTGGCTCCTTTAACATGATTCTAGCTAAGGCAATACGTTGTTGTTCCCCACCACTTAATTGATAAATCTTTTTATTGGCGTAGCCAGGTAATCCAACATATTCTAAAGCTTGTTCAATATGTTGTTGCCACTCCTTTTTTGGAAGCTTACGATAGGTTAAAGCAACCTTGAGGTTATTTTTTACTGTTTCATTATCGACAAGTGCAAAGTTTTGAAATAAATAACCGGCTTTATTACGATAAAATAAGGTTTTTTCCTTATTACCAAACTTACTCGTACCGTCAATGGTGACCACCCCTTGATCGGCCTTTTCCAATAATCCCAGGATATTCAAGAGAGTTTTTTTCCCACTTCCACTTTTACCGGTAATGACAATAAATTCCCCATCCTTAATTTCTAAAGATAAGTCTTTAATAATCTCTCTATTGCTAAAAGTTTTACATACATTTTCTAATTTAATCATCGTTATATTCCTTTCTTTAACACGCTAAGTAGTGATCGTTTCATAATATAAATCGTAAAACTATAAGTTAATAAAATATCTATCCCAATGACTGCTATACTAATCATGATATTGCTAAAAAGATACGTAATGAATACATTAAGCAATAGTTCTACCAATATTTTTATTTTGAAAATACTCATAAAACTATATCCAAATATTCTTTTTATCGTAATCACGTACTTATATTGTTCAAAGTAGGATTGGTTTAGGATATACATAAAGAATGCATACAAAACAATGGTAATGGCGCCAACGAACAGGATTACATTTCGATTCTGTGTTAATTTTTGTATTTCATTAGAACGTTCATTATAAATGGAAACTGCCGTATTATAGGAGGCAAATAATCCATGTTTTTTAATCGTATCCGCTATTTCTGAAATTGCATCTGGTTGATGGCTTTCAAAATACATATTACGTGTAAAATGCATTTGATAATGATACGGATCTACGTTACCTGTTTCGATCACAACAATGGGATCGAGAATAGTATTATTTTGTTCGGGCACTATTTCCTTATTATAGGTAAAGTAGCGATTTCCATTCTTTACATAGATAATATTAACTTTTAGTTGAGATTTATCAATTGCTGGTGGAGTTTCTCCCAGATTTCTACGATAAATATCAGCTACCCCAAGTTTTTCAAAATTAAAGCTTTCTAGAAATCCTTCTCTAATTTTAGTTTCCTTACTCTTCAAGGAAATGGGCACTACAATATTGCGTACCAAGTCATCCTTCACTATTTGTTTTCGAACATCTTGTCCATTGGTAGTAAGTACAGGATGCCTTTTTAAATAATTCTCATCTACAACGATAGATTTACCTTGTTCTGAATATAAGATATTAGGATTGCTTTCTACATTTTTTTCCCAGAGTAATTTGTTGGTCCCATAGAATTTGTCATAATTATTTGCATCGATGAAGAAAATCTTATTTTTTGCCGCTAGTTCGTTATATAACCTTTCAGACGCATAGTCTATTCTTCTTTCTTCTTTGTCATCGGAGATTGTCCATTTAGAACCGATCCGATAGATATTTCTCGTTTGCATCCAATTTTTATTGTTTTGTAAGGATATACTTATCATTTTTTGTGTATCCATTACAAACAGCAGTAAAATACATACGCTTATTAACATAATATATTTTAATATAAATTGTAAAATCAATACCGAGCGGTTTGGTGCGTATCCCTTTATAATAGCTAATTTAGTATTTAATACATAGATCGCCTTAACGATGGAAAATAGTATAATAACGCTGATAAGTAAGAGAATTAAAAAACTAATAATAGTATACTTATAAAAGTTGAATAGAAAGTCACTATTCCCCACTAGCATAACCATGCCGATAATAAATAC
>CAKVJS010000047.1 GCA_934754755.1 uncultured Erysipelotrichales bacterium | reverse complement strand
GTTTATGTATGGGTGAGGTTTTACTTCGCTATTCAACGGCTAAGGGCGTGCGTATACAAGATCTATCCTTTCAAACGCATGTTGGTGGTAGTGAGACAAATATTGCTGTTAGCTTAGCGAACTTTGGTCATGAAAGTTTCTTGTTTAGTAAAGTTAGCGACAATGCCTTAGGCGATGGTATTTTACAATTCTTGCGGAGTCATCAAGTAGATACGGAATATATCGTACGTTCTAAAGGACGAGTGGGCTGTTATTATCTAGAAGTAGGTAGCGGTAATCGAGCGAGTAAGGTGCTATATGATCGAGCCGATTCTGCGATGACATCGATGCAAAAAGATGCATTTGATGTTGCGACAATCTGTAAAGATAAAGATGTCTTTATTGTTTCTGGCATTACCATGGCTTTAGGAAAGCAAGTACAACAACTGATCCTCAATATTATGAAATATTGTCAGGAACATGGTATTTTAGTTGTGTATGATTCAAATTATCGAGCTAACTTATGGAGTCAAAAAGAAGCGGGCGATGCTATGCGCAGTGTGCTTCCCTACGTTTCCATCTTGTCAGCTGGCTTGTTAGACGGACAATATTTGCTCTCTATGCAAACGAAAAAAACAACATTTGTTGATCAATTAACCGATATTTATGGCCAAATTCAAAAACAGTATCCTAACATTAGACATATGGTAAGTACGCAAAGGGAAATCATGTCAGCTAGTGTAAATCGTCTAACTGGTTACCACTATTGTAATAATACTTTAGTTTGTTCAAAAACATATACCATTGATGATATTATGGATCGGGTGGGAGCTGGAGATGCCTTCATTAGCGGATGCATCCATGCCCTGTTACAAAATAAAGACAGTGCCTTTGTGATTGATTTTGGTTGTAGTGCCTCTGTTTTAAAGCATAGTATTATAGGTGATGTTAATACAGTTAGTGAGGCAGAAGTACTTGCATATATGGAAAATGCATATGCGCCCATTCAACGATAATAGTAATAAAAAAGTTTGTCCTAAGGCAAACTTTTTTATATTGTTAATTCAGCAGTTTGTTGTTCGGGTTTATATTGTAATACTTTTTTTAACGTTTCGAGGGTATCTTTCATAATGGTTATATAGTCTTTGTTTTGTCTAGGAGCGATATGCATAGTATTAAGGACAATGATCTTTTGATTTTTTGAACGGGTTCTTTCTATAATTTGTTTGGCGAGTCCAGTATTATCAATTTCGGTTGACAATACATAGGAAATATGGAGGCTGTCAATTTTATGGGCCAAAAAGGCAGCCATATCGGGAGCAATAGAAGTACTGTTTTGACAGTTTGGATAAGCGGAGAAATAGGATACGTTTGTTTCATCGATTATATATCGGTACGGAAAGGCATTGGCGAATATGAGAGTTTGATTGGGGGAGGCTTGTATCATCGATCGATAGGAATTGTCTAATTCCTCTAGTTTTTGTAGGTATAGAGAAACATTTTTCGCATATACATTTTTATATTGTGGTTGTACTTGCATAAGTTTATTTGCGATATAGGAACAAATTAAGCTAGCGTTCTTAAGGGATAACCAGATGTGTTCATCGTACTTTGATTCATCCTGTGCGCCACTAAGCAAGGAAGGATTCGTTATAGGATAGTCATTGCGCATACCAAATACAGACATGGAATGAATATTTTGACTTTCATCCTGTGATTTTAAAGAATGTTTTACAATATCAAAGAGATTGATAACGATTGTTTTTTTATTGAAGGGTATATTTTTAACCCAACTTTCAGATGGGCCACCCACATAAATAAACATATCACACTGTTTAATACGCTCTATGTCTTCTTCGCTAGGGAGATAATCATGCATATTTGTATGGGAGGCTAATAATAAAATGGAGGCTGCTTGTTCACTGCCAATGATTTGGTGAACCCAATCAAAGGATGGATAAATCGTAGTCACTATTTTTAAAGATGGGCGTTGTACAGAAATATTTGCACAGGCAGTCTGGGTAAGTAACAAAAAAATCAAGAAAAGGTGCATGCTTTTTTTCAAGAGCTCCTCCTTTCTCTTATACTATGCATACTAACGTTATAGCATGGATGGATAGGAAAAAAACATTATATTGTGTCGTCAAAAAAAGTTTACTTTATGTTGCAAAGTAAACTAATTACTATAATATGATTTTAATTTTAATATTTTATTTTGTTTGTCTATTTCAAATACCATTCCAAAGGCAATCATATACGATAATAGGGACGAACCTCCATAGGATAGTAAGGGTAAGGTAATACCGGTAATCGGAACCGAGCCCATAACCATCGATATATTCCATATTTGTTGGAAGAGTAGTAAACCAAATAAGCCAGAAATAAAATATTTATAACGACATTGTTTGGTTTGAAAAGCAATGGAAAGCAAAGATATATTACAACCGACAATAGCGAGGATGGTAATAATACCGCCGATAAAACCGAAGGATTGAGCAATGACCGCAAAGATAAAGTCCGTTTGTGCTTCGGGAAATAAAATCACTTTACTTTGAAAACCATGGCCAAACATACCCGCAGTACCAAAGGATATCAATCCATTAAATACTTGGAATCCTTGTTTTGTATAGGTTCCCTCAGGATCAACCCAACCATAAAATCGATTTAATCGATAGGTACTACCAATTAGGCGGGCAAAAATATCATGTTGTTCAATGAAGATATAGGTTAATATTCCAATACCTAACAGGGCTGCAATGCCACCAACTATAAACCACTGTATTTGTAATCCACTCGCAAAAAGGATAAAGATAATAGAGACTAGAAGCAATGAGGTAAAACCGGCATCATTTTGAAGAAAGACAAGGATACATGTTGGAGCACTTACAGCGATTGCCTTAGCAATCATAATACAGTCATTATGGAAGTTATGAATCGGATATTTCTTATTGTGTTTATCCATTACATGAGAAGTACAAATAATAAGGATGATTTTAACAAATTCAGAAGGTTGTAAATCAAACCCCGGCAGGGAATACCAACGGGTGGCACCATTAACACTTTTAGCGAAAGGTACAATATGAGCTCCGAACATACTAAATCCAAAGCGTTCGATTACTAAACCTAACAATAGAATGAGTAATATACCATATAAGATCCATATACAATTAAATATCCGCTCCGTTCCAAAAGAATAGGTAATATAAATTACAATAAAGGAAATAAAATAGAAAAAAAGCTGTTTTAACCATAGATTTTCTGGATGTGTTAGTCTCGTGATAATCGGCGTAGCGGATTTAATCGCCACACAGCTAATCGTTGCTAAAGCTAACAATGAAAGGGTTAGAAAAACATTGGGGAAAATATGTCTTTTATTCATACGAGTATCTCCTTACTTAAAATTTAATGGGTACTATTAAAATAATTATAAACTTTCATAGTGATAAAGCAACAAAAGAATTCTTAAGAACAACAAACTTGCCATGGATTTAATATATATTTTAAAAATTGATTTTCTATGTTGTAAGCATAAAAAAAACAGAATCCTACATCCTGTCTTTTTAAGTTGCAATTAAATTTTCATGCGGGTAAATAAATCCGATTTACATACAAAGTATACCCGCTTATATTTTTCTTATACGTATAGAAAAAAATCCACTATAAGGATACTTCTTACTAGTATACAATACATAAAAAAATAGTATTGTATATTCGGCTCTTTCTATATCTCTATATCATTGGTGCCATATTTTCTATATAATAATATTGCGGGTAATCAGATTTACATATTTTATGATTAAAATTTATTTACTCCGTATGGAGGTGAGAACCTGCCATGGTGGCTAACATTATTAGCCTTTTGACAACTATTATTAATCTTATCATTTCCTTGATAAAATTAAAATCGGTTGCAAGGAACAGAAAAAAGAGAGAGTAAGCTTCTCTCTTTTTTATTAAGGTAAAAACCTCATGATGGTTAACATTTACAATAGATAATTACTTATCTATACACCCATAATATATACCTTATGTTGATCTCTGTCAATCATTTTTAGCCTATAAGTACAGTCTATTTTATTTATACACAAAGTTCTGCTTACTTTATTATTGTATTCATTTATGAATATGTTTTATTGACTATTGGGATGATTCATTTTCATCAAAATCGATAGGTAATATCTTTTGTACAGACTGTAATTGTATTTGTTCTGCTTGTAAAAATTGTTGAAAATTTAGGAGTGCTATCTTAATTTGATGTAACAAGGGTATATCAACAACGGTTCCTTTTTCCCACCACCAGTTTTGAATCGTTAGTGTTTTACTAGTTGGTTGATACGTACCTTCAAAACGGGCGACAAAGAGGGTTCCATACAGTACAGGTAAAACGTAATAGCCATATTTTCGTGCTGATAGTGGTTTGTATACCTCCCACATATAATCAAAATTAAAAATGGTTTGAATAAACATTCGGTCCCAAATTAGGTTATCTAATGGAGCAATAAAGTGAACCTGTTTTTCATAAGATACTGTTTTACTTTCTTGTAGAAGGGGAAGATGGGTAGTTGGAAGATAAAAGGTATCCTTACAATCTTCAATAACTACAGAGGTAAGTTTTTTTTGATCTATCAGTCTAGAGATTACCTTTTGTCGATCAGCTTTCATTTTTGTTGGGGTAGTATACCATATACTACTACTCTTTGCCCAATATATTCCGATGCTAGAAATTTTCCGTAATACATACCAATCTAGAAAGTCATCTTCCGCCTTAAATGGATCGCCTTTTTGTAATATAGCCTGGGGGATAATATTTTCGATACAGTCGTATTGACGAATCCCTCTTTTTTTATTAAATACACCAATTTTACCAGTATAACAAAGGTAGTCAAGTGCATTGTGGGCTAGTTTATTTTTATTTGGGTGTTCAAAAGGAAGTACCATCTCCCTTAAAAAACTAGGCCCGTGTTGTTGTAAATGTTCTAGAATCTTTTGTGCTAAAAAAAGTATATCCTGTTTCTTTTGATCACTTAATTGCAACATATAATTTTCTATATAACTTTGGCGAATCCGTGACAAATAAGGCCAATCGGTAGTCAAATATAAAGATTGCATTTTATCCCAGCCATCTAATATGATGCGATCTTGATAGAGAAGCTTATCCAACATTTCCTCTTGGTACTGTGGAATGCGGGCTTGTAACACAAGGTCAGCATTGCGAGCTAAGGGACGTAGTGGGTCATATTGGATACATCCTACTTGTTGGATAAATTTGACAATATCAGAGGCCTTAAAAAAACGCGGTTTTAATAAGCCTTGATAGTAGACTAAATATTTTCGAATGGTTGCTTTATCTAATAGTAGTTGTCTTTTTTCCATACTTATAGTATCTACCAACAACCCTCTACCTAAACCTCAAGTATTGTTTTATGAATTGATGCATATATAAAGATAAGGAGGGATTGCCATGCCATATTTTGTAAGAGAGCTACCTAGCCAATTACCACCATCTTTTACACCCAAATCTATGCATGGATTGGTGGTAACAACCACATATCCCTGGCAACAGCTACTCCATTGTTATCTATATATTTGGTTACGGGATGCTACAGAATTTTGGTTTTATGTACTAGATAAAAGCACAACATCATTGCATGGCTATGTATGGAACGAGCAAAAATGGCAATATCGGGAGATACCAATGGATATGTTATATGCCTATTTTTAATAAAGGGGGAAAGTAAGATGGATGTAAGTCACACCGTACCAGAGGAAGAACTGTCCTTAGAGCAGTTTATCGCATTACCGACAACCGTTTCTTTTCATACCATGTATAGCGAACGGTTTCGCAATTTTGTAAGGGATCGACCATATATTCGCATTGGCACTATTTTAGAAAATACGTATGTTATTGCGTATACGAATCAAAATCGGTTGGCACAAGTTTTACTCGATCTAGGAGAACGTTTTATGGATGCCTTTGCGCGGATGCATACGTTGTTGGATACAGAAAGTTTAAATGACAGTGGGATAACTGCCGTGCAACAATTATCTAATTTAAACTTACATGGCCAAGGGGTGTTATTGGGCTTTATTGATACTGGTATTGATTATACAAAACCAGCATTTATATACGAAGATGGAACCAGTAAGATTCAAGCTATTTGGGATCAAACAAATAATGGTAATCCGCCAGCTCAAATGCATTTTGGTACCTTATATGAACAAAGTCAAATTAATCAAGCATTGCGAGCACAAAACAGTCAATCGATAGTCCCGCATCAAGATACACAAGGGCATGGTACATTTTTAGCTTCGATTGCGGGTAGTCGAGATAAGAGTCCCTATGAAGGCGTCGCTGCTGATGCGGAGTTAGTAGTCGTAAAACTAAAACGGGCTAGCTCGTATTATATTGAAACAACCCATGCACCTGCAGATAACCCCAATATATATGCATCGACAGATATTATGTTGGCAATCCAATTTATTTTAAATCAAGCCGCCTTGTTGCAACGTCCGGTAGCTATATGTATTGCCTTGGGATCTAATTTTGGTGGACATGATGGCTTTTCTATCCCCGATGATTATTTATCACTAATTGCGAATCGTCAAGGCGTTGCGATATGCACGGCAGCGGGTAATGAAGCATTGGCAGGACATCATGTTTCCGGAAAAATAATAGCTACTGGAGCAACTGAGGATATAGAAGTACAAGTCACTGGCACGGCACCTTCTTTTAGTACCTATATTTGGAGTGACCTCTGGGATACGATATCCGTTTCGATAACCTCCCCTTCGGGAGAAGTGGTACGCAATATCCCCTTTCAAACAAATAGTACGTATACTAAGGAGTTAGTACTTGAAAAATCAACTGTTTCTGTTGGTTACTTTCAATTAAATAGTTATCTAACAAATGTTACGGTAGTACAACCAACAGTTGGAATTTGGCGTATTACGGTACATGGGGATCGCATTATCTCTGGTAACTTTGATGCGTGGTTACCAATTACGGGGATGATTAGTCCGAATGTTGTTTTTTTACGACAAGATCCGGATTGTACGATTGTAGAGCCCGCAACTTCCATTGGCGTAATAACTTGTGGTGCTTATAATAGTAAAACAAATAGTCTCTATGCCTCCTCTTCCAGAGGACCTACTCGGTTACCAAGAATAGCCCCTGATTTTGTAGCACCTGGCGTTGATGTTATGGGTTTGTATCCAAGTGGTTATGGAACCATGAGTGGCACAAGTGTAGCATCGTCTATTGTAACTGGTGCAGCTGCCTTATTTTTGCAATGGGGGATTGTTGATGGTCATGAAAAGGAGATGGACTGCAATCGAATCCGGGCTTTATTGATTGCAGGGTGTAATCGAATTGAGAATACAACCTATCCTAATAATAGCTGGGGCTATGGAATGATTAATCTATTGAATTCCTTTCGATCCATACCTTAATAATAAGTAGTTCACTAACTCTTTCTCGATCTTCCTCGAGGAGGATTTTTTTGTGAGAGATACCGGCTATTATACATATCATAAAATGCATATACCGAGCTATATTAATATTTGTATATGTAGAATTGTAAATGATGTGAGACACAAAAATGAATATATTTTATCGTATTAGTAACAGCAAATTTTTCGATTTTT
>CAKVJS010000046.1 GCA_934754755.1 uncultured Erysipelotrichales bacterium | reverse complement strand
CAAATACTCTGATTGAAAACAATCGCAATCGTTTGGAAAAGGAACTATTTACTAAGGCGGATATTGGTGATAAGGCGATTCATTACACGGCTCCCTCCGAGCAGCAAGAAGCAGAATTTATATGCGATCAAATAGAACGGTATATTGCCCAAGTAGAAGGGGTTAATTATTGTGATTTTGCGATTATCTACCGCGCCAATTATTTATCAAGGGCGGTGGAACAAGCTTTGATTCGTCGTCAAATTTCATATCGTATTTTTGGTGGTCTTAAATTCTTTAGTCGTAAGGAAGTAAAAGATGCTTTGAGTTATTTACGATTAGTGTGTCAAAATGATGATTTAGCACTGCGCCGCATTATTAATACCCCAGCTCGTGGTATTGGGGTAAAAACCTTATCCACTATTGAAAAAATGGCACAGGAACAACATTGTAGTTTATACGAATCACTCTTACAACATTTAGAAAAGATGCCTATAAAAACTTCCAGTAAGAAAGCTTTACAAGAAATGGTAGCGGCTATTGAAAAGGCCAAAACATCGTCTCTATCAGTATCAGAAATATTTACGACGCTGATTGAAGATGTTGGCTATGTGGCAATGTTAGAAGAATCTCAGCAGGATACCCGCATAGCGAATGTATTAGAATTAGAACACTCTTTAGAGGAATATGAAAAGAGTCAACCGGATACTGCTTCGTTGGCTTCCTATTTACAGGATATTGCCTTATATACAGACAATGATACAACGGACGCAGGCCAATACGTAAGCTTAATGTCGATTCATATGGCTAAAGGCCTTGAATTTAACTATGTCTTTGCGATTGGCTTATCGGAGGGCATTTTCCCTAGTATTCGTAGTATACAAGAAGATGATGATAATTTAGAAGAGGAACGAAGACTTGCCTATGTAGCTTTTACGAGAGCGAAAAAGCAGCTGTTTTTAACCGATAGTGAGGGCTATACCTTCGCTACCGATTCACAAAAAGTAACCAGTCGTTTTGTGGACGAAATCGATCCAACAGTTATTGTTCATAAAGGGGTTAAACCGAGATTTAAAACCGCAAAGTATGTAAGCCTCACTTCTACTAAGGAAGAACGCATGGGCAATAATGCGATTACTGATTGGCAAGTAGGGGACATTGTGCATCATGATATATTTGGTAAAGGAATTATCCTCTCGATACAAAAAGATGTATTGGAAATTGGATTTCCTGTACCAATTGGAATCAAGCAAATTATTGGGACACATAAGGCATTGCACCGTCCCAAAAAGGATGACAAGTAAAACTATACCTTTTAATTGATTGTGTATAGTTTTTGTTTTATTAAGATGGCTATTTTGGTATAATACTTATAACCATTTTACATAGAAATAGGAGCGATACTATGGATGATAAAAAGCATTATCTTACCCTAATCCAACAAGTACAATATTATAGTGATTTATATTACAATCAGGATGAATCAAAGATTGATGATTACCGTTTTGATATGATGATGCAAGAACTAAAACAGTTGGAAAAGGATCACCCTACTTGGGTACAACCGGATTCTCCTACCCAACAAGTTGGCGGAAAGGCCAAACGAGAGGCCGGCGTATTAGTGCCACATCGAGTGCCTATGCTTTCTTTACAAGATGTTTTTAGTAAAGAAGAAGTAGATGCCTTTGTATTAGAAATGCAGGAAAAAGTATCCGATCCCACCTTTGTCGTAGAGTATAAAATTGATGGGTTGTCCCTTTGTTTGCGATATGTTAACGGCGTATTGGAAAGAGCCATCACCCGTGGAGATGGTATTACGCAAGGGGAAGATGTTACCGAAAATGCGAAGATGATCCGTGATGTAAAACAGAAACTACCGGATCCTATCCCTTATTTAGAAATACGTGGGGAAGTGTATATGACCGCAAAAGCTTTTACGAAGGTTAACGAGATGCAGGAATTACAAGGTAAGAAATTATTTGCGAATCCACGTAATTGTGCGGCTGGAACGTTGCGACAATTAGATAGTTCGATCGTAAAAGAACGCGATCTTTCCATGTTTATCTTTAATATTCAAGATAGTAAAGGAATCGATATTGATAGCCATAGTGCGGGGTATACCTTTCTACAAAAACAAGGGATACCAATTATCGAAGAGTATCAAATATGTAAAACGAAAGAGGAAGTCTGGCAGGCCATTACTTCGATCCAACAAAAGCGGGCTACCTTAGGATACGACATTGATGGTGCCGTTGTTAAAGTGGATCGCTTTGCGGATCGAAATAAACTGGGATCGACAGCTAAGGTTCCCAAATGGGCGATTGCTTACAAATATCCACCAGAAGAAAAAGAAACGGTGTTGCGTGATATTGAATTATCAGTTGGTCGAACGGGTCGTATTACACCCACGGCATTGTTTGATAGTGTGCGCTTATGCGGTACTAACGTAGCTAGGGCCACCCTACATAATCAAGATTTTATCGATGCTTTGGATATTCGTATTGGCGATCATATTGTTGTTTATAAATCAGGGGAAATCATTCCCAAGGTAAAAGAAGTGCTCCTTGATAAACGACCAGAAAAGACAGAACCATATCGCATCCCTGATCATTGTCCAGTGTGTGGTGCCAAGGTCATACAGGAAAAAGAGAGTGCTGATATCAAATGTAAAAATCCTACCTGTCCTTCTAAACTACTGAAAAATGTGATTAATTTTGCCTCGCGTGATGCCATGGACATTAAAGGTTTTGGGGTCGCCAACAGTAAGGCTTTGATCGATGGGGGCTACATTAAAGATATGAGTGATATCTACACGTTACATACGAAGCGGGATGCATTGTTGGAAAATAAAGTCATCGGTCTAGAAAAGTCTACGGATAAACTATTACAAGCCATTGAAGTTTCCAAACAAAACGATGGTACTCGATTGCTTACGAGTTTAGGAATTGCGAATGTTGGTAAAACAGCTGCCAAATCATTGATGCAGAAGTTTCAATCAATAGAAAATATTATGCAAGCCTCCTTAGCACAGTTACTATCCGTCCATGATATTGGAGAAACTAGCGCGATGTCTATTAGTGAATATTTCCGTGATGAAAGAAATAAAGAAGTCATTTGTCGATTACATGATTATGGTGTTAATACTAAATCATTACAAGTGCAAGATGGTGTATTGGTTGATAAAACATTTGTTATTACAGGAACCTTACCTACTTTAAGTAGAAAAGAGGCCGCCGCTTTAATTGAATCCCATGGAGGTAAGGTAGCTAGTTCCGTTACGAAAAAAACCGATTATTTGGTAGCGGGGGAAAATGCAGGAAGTAAGCTTACCAAAGCGGAAGAATTACATATAACCATTATTGATGAAATCAGATTACAACAAATGGTAAAGGAGGTATAAGGTGTATAAAAAAATAGCTATTCTAGGCATCGTGATAGTAACGATTACGGGTTGTTCTAGGGCAAAAGAAAAGGTAGAATCACAATCCAATATAGATGCGGCCTTAGCGAACAGTTTAGGAAATACATACTATCCCGTCATCATGCGAAATGTAAATAAAGATCGTAACGAATACTATGCTTCTTTAGCAGATACCAATGATTATTTATGGATTGGAAGGGAATTAGAAAAATTATCTTCTTCGCATTTTTCGACGGATAGCCATTATTTAGCAGAAGGTCAATATATTAGTCAAAGTGATCGCGAGGAATTATTAAAACGAACGAATTTAGAAGTGAAAAGCAAGACGTACCCGAACTCCTTGCAACCGGATCGTGGTACATCCGTTGGTGATGTAGCGAATCCCGTCATGGTTAATGCGTTGTATGAACAAGATTTCTATACGGATAAGAAGGGAAAACAGTTAGCCGGCGTATCGGTTGCCATTGTATTGGATCCTAAGGGGGATCAGGGTGCACAATTAGAAAAACCGATGAAGGATGAAGATATCTCTAACTATGGTAAACAAATTATCCCCAAGCTTTATAATTATCTAAATAAAAAGAAGGAGTTAAATAAAATTCCGATTCAAATATGTGTCTATCAGGCGGCCAATCAAATTGATAGTTATACGAATGGTCATTATATTTTACAGTCCTTTCATGATGGTCATCTAGGAGAAATTAGTACATTACAAACACTTAGTGGCTTTATCACAAGTGATGCAATTACAAATATCGATAAGAAGACACCATCCGAGTTCGAGGCATTAAAGTTACATTTAAAAGGGTTATCGACAGATGCCATCGGTGTTACTGGTATTGCGAACTATAAGGATAAGGAAATTCAAAATTTAACCATTACCGTCGTCATTAACGTTAAGACGTATGGCGAACAAGAATTTTTTGTTTCCGGTGCTTCCGAGGCCTTAGATTCTGCCTTTAGTGAAATGTTTGATGTAAAAATGATTGTTAAAGCAACCAATGATGTCGTGGCGGTAATTCGTAAGAATAAGGGACACAGTATAGAAGTGAATACATTATATTAAGGAGAAACTATGGAAAACAAGGAAGAAATGTTACGAGCATTGGCGCATAAAACAATGTTTACGATAACGGATAAAGAAATGCCCGCTTTACTTGAAGAATATGATATTTTTATGCATCATGTAAAGGTGTTAGAGAACATTGATACGAGTCAAGTAGAGCCCTTAGCGTATCCATATGATGGAGAAATAGAGTACTTACGAAGCGATGAACCAAGTGAGGTACTCTCGGTGCAAGAGGTACTTTTTAATGCAAAAGAGGTCGAAGATAATCAAATAAAAGTACCAAAGGTGGTGGGATAAATGAAGGTTATGACAATCGATGCCCTGTTGCAAGGTTTTAGCGATGGTACGATCGATAAAGACAAGTACTATGAAGAGTTGTTTGTTGAAGCAAACAAACAACAAGAGCGACTCAATGCTTTTGTTCGACTAACCAAAGATAAAGCAAACAATTCTGTTACACAAGGGCCTTTACAAGGAATTCCTGGCGTATTTAAAGATAACTTTTCCACGAAAGGAATCGCGACTACCGCTTCCAGTAAAATGTTAGAGGACTATATTCCGGTATATGATGCTACCGTGGTAAAGAAGTTATATGAAGCCGGTGTTTGTTTAGTTGGTAAGGCGAGCATGGATGAACTAGCAATGGGTGGAACCAATATGTCCGCCTATACGGGTCCCGTTTATAATCCTTGGGATACCAGTCGCATTCCAGGTGGATCATCGGGTGGATCAGCCGCCGTCGTGGCGAGTGGACTTGTTCCTTTTGCTTTAGGTACGGATACCGGAGATTCGATCCGTAAACCAGCTGGTTACTGTGGTGTCGTCGGATTTAAACCGACCTGGGGAAGGATTTCCCGCTATGGTGTTATTCCCTATGCTTCTAGTTTGGATCATGTTGGTGTTTTTAGCCGTAATGTTATGGATGCTGCTCGCGTTACAGAGGTAATAGCAGGACATGATCCCCACGATATGACATCTAGTACAAAATCAGTACCACCTTACAGCGAGCGGTTGGCTTGTGATATGCATGATCTTAAAATTGCCGTATTAACGAGTGTCAGTGATGAAATTGAAAATGTGGATATAAAAAATAACTTTACAAATGTGATTGAAATCGCTAAAAAATTAGGAGCAACGGTTGAAAATGTTACCTTGCCTAAAGAATTATTAAAGGCTGTATTACCAACGTACACGATTATTGCGAATAGTGAAGCGACGAGTAATCATGCTTGTTTAGATGGAATTAAATATGGTAATCGACAACCCGGAAGTTCGACAGAAGAAATCATGATCAACTCAAGAACAGATGGATTTGGTGATCATATTAAACGTCGATTTGTATTGGGGAACTTAGCCCTTGCTACGCAAAACCAAGAACGGATGTTTCGTAAGGCCCAACGGGTTCGTCGTTTATTGGTAGAACAAATACAAGATATCTTTGCGTCGTATGATATTATTTTGACGCCCAATAGTGGACACATTGCACCATTGTTAGAAAATTTGAAGGAAAATCGATTATCGGATTCGTATTTAATTCTTGAAAATCATCTTATTTTAAGTAACTTTGCGGGAACGCCAAGTATTACGATTCCAAGTGGTTTTGTCGATAATATGCCCATAGGAATAAATATAATGGGACGATTATTTGAGGAAGAAACCGTATTACAGACTGCCTATGCCCTGGAACAGGAACTAGGCTATGCAAATCAATATTGTAAGGGGGAAAAGTAATGAATTTTGAAATCGTTATTGGATTAGAAGTCCACTGTGAACTCAAAACAAAGTCTAAAATGTTTTCCGCTTCCCCTGTATCCTTTGGTGCGCCGGCTAATACGATGGCCAATAGTACCGATCTAGCGATGACAGGGACAATGCCTGTTGTCAATAAAAGTGGTGTTGAATATGCAATTCGGGTTTGTCATGCTTTGCATATGGAAATTGATGAACTACTGCGCTTTGATCGTAAAAATTATTACTATGCGGATTTACCCAAGGGTTTTCAAATCACCCAAGATCGCTATCCGATTGGTCGCAATGGGAAACTAGAGTTGGAGGTTAATGGTAAGACAGAAATTGTTGAAATAGAGCGTCTCCATATGGAAGAGGATACCGCCAAACAATTACATATGTTGGATTATTCCCTATTGGATTACAATCGTGCGGGAATCCCCTTAATTGAAATTGTAACTCGTCCTACGATCCGCTCTGGTAAAGGAGCTGCTGCCTACTTAGAACGATTACGCCAAATTTTCCTATTTACGGAAGTAAGTGATGCCAAGATGGAAGAAGGATCGATGCGTTGTGATGTTAATATTTCGCTTCGTCCCTATGGTAGTGATACCCTTGGTATTCGAACGGAAATCAAGAACCTAAATTCAATTTCTAATGTACAAAAGGCAATTGAGTTTGAAGCTAGACGACAAGAAAAATTATTGCTTAGCGGAAAATCGGTATTACAACAAACCATGCGGTATAATGAAGAAACCAAAGAAACAGTAGCCATGCGCTCAAAAGGCGATGCAGTAGATTACAAATACTATCCAGAACCCAATATACCACCGATTCGTATTGCTCATGCTTGGGTAGAAGCAATCAAAAATAAGCTTCCAGAAATGCCGGATATGCGTAAACAACGTTATATTACAACCTATCATATTCCACCAACGGATGCTGATATTTTAGTACAATCGAAAGAAATGTCTGATTTCTTTGAAGCTTGTTTACTTCATACGAAGGAATATAAACTCATATCCAATTGGTTACTTGGTGATGTCCAAGCCTATATGAATAAGCATGGACTAACTATTTCTCAGTTACAATTAACCCCAGCTTTTCTAGCCACCATCATTACTTGTATTACCGATGGAAGTATTTCTAGTAAGCAAGCCAAAAAAGTTTTTGAATTAGTTGTTACTACGGGTAAGGATCCTTTACAAGTGATTGAAGAAAATAATATGAAGCAAATATCTTCACCAGAACAACTAGCACCTATAATTAATAGTATTTTAGATAATAATAGTCAATCGATTGAAGATTACCAAAACGGGAAGGACCGTGCTATTGGATTTTTAGTTGGTCAAATTATGAAAGCGACGAATGGACAAGCCAATCCAGCACTAACAAGCAAACTCCTTATCCAATTGTTACAAGAGCGAATCCAAAAGTAAGGCATAGCATATTGCTATGTTTTTTTATTTTACTAATATCTTAGGATATGATAAAATATGGGGGTATATATATCGTATTTTATTAGAAA
>CAKVJS010000045.1 GCA_934754755.1 uncultured Erysipelotrichales bacterium | reverse complement strand
TTAGGAATTGTAATTCTTTCCACTTCTCATGGGCTAGTAACCGATAAGGAAGCTCGAGAAAAACAAGTTGGTGGAGAAGTTTTAGCATATATTTGGTAATAAAAAAGGAAAGTACAGGAGGTGTAACGAATGTCTCGTGTTGGTAATAAACTTATTAATATACCGAAAGACGTTACCGTAGAATTAGATACGGAAAATAGAGTGACAGTAACAGGTCCTAAAGGGACACTTGTCAGACAATTTTCACCTGTAATTACAATCGAAAAGAAAGAAGATGTAATTACAGTTTCAAGAAGCAGTGAACAAAAGACGCACAAGCAACTACATGGTACAACAAGAGCTCTACTTTCAAACATGATTGAAGGAGTACATAACGGGTTCAAAAAGCAATTGGAAATCGTTGGTATTGGATATCGTGGACAAATGAAAGGTAAAACCCTTGTCTTAAATGTTGGATATTCGCATCCAGTAGAAATGATAGCTGAAGAAGGGGTTACAATAGAAACACCATCGAATACACAAATTATTGTATCAGGAATTGATAAAGAACGAGTAGGAGAAGTGGCTGCTCAAATCCGTTCAAAAAGAAAACCAGAACCTTATAAAGGTAAAGGGATTCGCTATAGCGATGAAAGAATTATTACAAAAGAAGGAAAAACAGCTGGTAAGAAATAGTAGACTAGAAAGGAGTATAAATCATGGCTAAACTAAAATCACGTAATGATGTTCGGTTAAAAAGACATGCTAGAGTCCGTTCAAAAATTAGCGGTACTGCAGAATGTCCAAGACTTAATGTATTTCGTTCTAATGCACATATTCATGCGCAAATTATTGATGATGTAAGTGGTGTTACACTAGCTAGTGCATCCAGCGTCGCGTTAAAATTAGAAAATGGTTCAAATATTTTAGCGGCTAGTGCGGTAGGGAAAGAAATTGCTAAAAAAGCACAAGAAAGTAAAATAATAAATGTAGTATTTGATCGTGGTGGATATATCTATCATGGTCGTGTTAAAGCTTTAGCAGAAGCTGCTAGAGAAGCGGGATTAAAATTCTAGAAGGAGGTCAATATGGAACAACGAAAACCAATGGCTAATAATGGGCCAAGAGCGAACGCAAATGGTCCTAGAAATAATGGGCCAAGAAGAGGACCTAGAAGAAACGCGCCAAGAAGAGAAGAAAAAGAATTTGAAGAACGTGTTGTTACAATTAACCGTGTTACTAAGGTTGTTAAAGGAGGACGTAAGTTCCGTTTCGCTGCTTTAGTAGTAATTGGTGATAAAAAAGGTAGAGTTGGTTTCGGAACAGGTAAAGCAAATGAAGTCCCAGATGCCATTCGTAAAGCTGCTGAAAATGCAAAACGTAATGTCATTAAGGTTCCTTTTGTACACGGTACGATACCACATGAAAGTACAGGAGTATATGGATCTGGAAAAGTATTCTTGCGTCCTGCTTCACAAGGTACGGGAATTATCGCTGGTGGACCGGTTCGTGCAGTTATTGAATTAGCTGGATATAATGATATTTTATCTAAATCATTAGGTTCTAGAACACCAATCAACATGGTTCGAGCAACAATGGAAGGATTAGCTTCTTTAAAAACAGTAAAAGAGGTTGCCGCACTGCGAGATAAAACAGTGGAAGGCATTTATAAATAAGGGGGCGCGAAGATATGACGGTCAAAAATCTAAACATCACGCTTGTACGAAGCCCGATCGGTTGTTTACCAAAACAACGTGCCACTCTTCAAGCGTTAGGCTTAACAAAATTAAATAAAACGGTAAGTAAGCCCAACAATACATTTACCCTAGGTATGATTAGGGTTGTTGAACACCTAGTTACTGTAGAGGAAAAATAGGAGGTGAAAATATGAAGCTACATGAATTACAATACACAGAAGGAGCACGTAAGCAACGTAAACGTGTCGGACGTGGAACAAGTTCAGGAACGGGAAAAACAGCAGGTAGAGGTCAAAAAGGTCAAAATGCAAGATCTGGTGGCGGTAAGAAACCAGGATTTGAAGGGGGCCAAACACCACTATTCATGCGATTACCAAAACGTGGTTTTACGAATTATAATAGGACAGAATATACAGTTGTGAATCTTAACCAGTTAAATGTTTTTGAAGCCGGTGCAACGGTAAGTCCTAAAGAATTGAAGGAAGCAGGTATCATTAAAAAAGAATTAGATGGAATTAAAGTTTTAGGAAATGGCTCATTAGAAAAGGCAATTACTGTTAAAGCACATAAGTTCTCTAAATCTGCGCATGATGCGATTATGGCTGCAGGTGGAAAAACAGAGGTGATTTAAGGTGATCACATTTCTAAAAAATGTTTTCAAAAAGGGAGAATTGAGACAAAAGGTAGTCTTTACCTTAGGTATATTATTTGTATATCGCCTTGGATCAGCCATTACAATTCCAGGTGTTAATACGGGGGCATTCAATGCCAGCGAAGCGACATCGGGGATCTTTGGTATTATGAATATGCTTGGAGGAGGAACACTGGAACGCTTCTCATTATTTGCGCTCGGTGTTTCACCATATATAACATCTTCGATTATCATTGAGTTATTATCTATGGATGTAATTCCTGTTTTAACGCAATGGACAAAAGAAGGTAATACTGGTAAAAAGAAAAAAGACCGGGTTACACGTTATATCACGTTAATTCTAGCAGCCTTACAAGGAGGTGTATTAACTTACACGTTCGACAAGGGATACCATATTATGATGAACCAAAGTGTTATATCTTATGTTGAGGTTGTATTAATCATGATGGCAGGAAGTATGTTGGCCATCTGGTTTGGGGATCAAATTACTAGTAAAGGAATTGGTAATGGAGTATCGTTACTAATTTTCACTGGAATTGTATCAAACTTACCAAATAGCTTTATTACAACTTTTAATAAATTAGTTAACTTTAAGCAAGGTGCATGGTTAATTACTCGTGATATTAGTTGGTATATATTATTCGTAATTATATATCTAATTATTGTGATCTTTGTTGTTTTCAATGAAGGGGCAACGCGAAAAATACCAATTATATATGCAACGAATTCGAATGTGGCAATGCGAACTAAAGATCAAACCCACATGCCAATTAAAATTAACAGCTCAGGAGTTATTCCTGTCATCTTTGCATCCTCTGTTTTGGCGGCTCCTAGAACGATTACAAGTTTTATGGCAACGACAAATACAACAAAATTAATTAATGAGATCTTTAATTATCAAAAAGCTTTTGGTTTCTGTTTGTATATGGTTATGATTGTTTTATTTGCTTTCTTTTATTCAAACCTACAAATCGATGCCAAAAAAATTAGTGACGACTTAAAGAAAAACGGTGGATCTATCCCAGCTGTTAGAACGGGAATAGAGACAGAAAACTTTATTAAGACAGTATTAAATCGAATTACGGTAGTAGGAACCCTATTTCTTACGATCATTGCTGCCATTCCTATTATTACACCGGTGCTATGGGCGCAAACAAGTAATGCTACCTTATCACTAGGAGGAACAGGATTGATCATTATTACGGGTGTTGCCTTAGAAACTGTAAAACAAATTAAAACATATATGACCAGAAAAGAGTATCATGGATATATTCGCCGGTAGTGAAAGAAGGAGTAGTATGAATATTATTTTAATGGGACCACCTGGCGCTGGTAAAGGAACCCAAGCCAGTAATTTGGTCAAAGAGTATGGGTGTGCCCATATTTCAACAGGGGATATATTCAGAAAAGCATTAAAGGAACAAACCAAATATGGAATTATAGCTAAGTATTTTATAGAATTTGGCCATTTAGTGCCCGATGATTATACAATTGCTATGGTACGTGACTATTTAAAGGAACATACCTTCCCTAATGGGTTTATCTTAGATGGCTTTCCAAGGACGATCATCCAAGCAAGAGAGTTAGAAAGCATCAGCAAACAGTTTGACTTTACGATTGATGCTGTATTAAATTTACAAGTGGATTTTTCTATCCTACAGAAACGTCTTACGAGTCGGCGAACTTGTAAATCTTGTGGTGCTACCTATCATTTAGTTTTTAATCCACCAATACAGGAAAATACATGTGATAGGTGTAAGGGAGAACTTTATCAACGTACCGATGAAACCGATGAGGCTATCCAAGTGCGACTGGATACCTACAAAAAACAGACAGAACCACTAATTGATTACTACACGATGAAAGGTATGATTACAAACATCAATGGTGATCAATCGATGGAAGATGTCTTTAATGAAATAAAGAGTAGATTGGAGGGTAAATAGATGATAATAACGAAGGATCAAAGAGAAATAGAATTAATGAAAGAAGCTGGACGTATTGTAGCCCTGGTTCATGACAGGCTAAAAGATGTTATCGTGCCAGGTATTACCACTAAGGAAATAGATGCAATAAGTGAAGCTGTCATTCGAGAGAATCATGCGACTCCTTCGTTTTTACATTTATATGGCTTTCCTAATAGTGTTTGTACTTCTATTAATGATGAAGTAGTACATGGCATACCTAGTGATGTGGTATTAAAAGATGGTGATATTATTTCGGTTGATGTGGGCGCCTGTTATAAAGGCTACCATGGAGATAGTGCTTGGTCTTATGCTGTTGGTACGATTAGTGAGGAAGCTAAGTACTTAATGGAGACTTGTGAAAAGTCCCTGTTTGCGGGGTTAGCACAGGTAAAACCAGGGAATCGTTTATCGGATATATCCCATGCAATTGAGACCTACTTAACAGAACATCACTGCACAACCCCTAAGGATTACACGGGACATGGAATTGGTACCGATGTACACGAAGAACCGGCGATACCAAATTATGGTAAGCCAGGTAAGGGACCAAGGCTGAAAGCCGGTATGACAGTAGCGATTGAACCCATGGCACATCTTGGTGGCTGTGAAACAGAGGTGCTGGATGACGGATGGACAGTTGTCACAAAGGATCATTCTTTGGCAGCACATTTTGAACATACGATTGTCATTACCGATGATGGCTATGAAATACTTACAAAATTATAAGGAGATGGATCGATGGCAAAAAAAGATGATGTTATTGAAGTGGAGGCTACTGTATTAGAGACATTACCAAATGCTATGTTTAAGGTAGCGTTGGAAAATGGAGTAGAAATCCTAGCTCACGTTTCTGGTAAAATCCGTATGCACTACATTCGCATTTTACCGGGGGATAGGGTTACTGTAGAAATCTCTCCATACGATTTAACACGTGGGCGTATAACGTTTAGACACAAATGATAGATAGATAATCTTCCCGAAGGAGGTAGAATTATGAAAGTAAGACCATCTGTAAAACCAATGTGTGATAAATGCAGAATTATCAAACGAAAAGGGCGAGTAATGGTAATCTGTGAAAACCCAAAACACAAACAAAGACAAGGTTAATTAGGAGGAAAATATATGGCTCGTATTGCTGGAGTTGATATACCACGTGATAAGCGTGTTGTTATATCTTTAACGTATGTATACGGAATTAATAAACCTAGAGCAAAAGAAATTTTAAAAAATGCAGGTATTAGTGAAGACATAAGAGTTAAAGATTTAACAGAAGATGAAGTTACAAAAATCAGAAAAGAAATTGAAAAATATAAAGTAGAAGGGGATCTTCGTCGTGAAGTGGCCCTAAACATTAAACGTTTAATGGAAATTGGAAGCTACCGTGGAATTCGCCATCGTAAAGGATTACCCGTTCGTGGACAAAAAACAAAGACAAATGCTCGTACTCGTAAGGGAAAAGCAAAACCAATCGCAGGTAAGAAAAAATAGATAGGAGGTTGAGATAATGGCAAAAGTTAGACAAACACGTGGTAAACGACGTGTCAAGAAGAATATCGCAAAAGGTGTAGCACATGTGCATTCAACTTTCAATAATACTATTATTACGATAAGTGATGAACATGGCAATGTTTTAACATGGTCTAGTGCTGGTGCTCTTGGTTTTAAAGGTTCTAAGAAATCTACACCATTCGCTGCACAAATGGCATCGGAAGCCGCTGCTAAAGCGTCTATTGAACATGGTGTTAAAACGGTAGAAGTAAACGTAAAGGGGCCAGGGCCAGGACGTGAAGCAGCCGTAAGAGCATTGCAAGCAGCAGGATTAGAAGTAACAGCGATTAATGATGTCACTCCTATTCCTCATAATGGATGTCGTCCACCAAAACGTCCTCGTGGATAGTATAGCTACTAAAAAATAATTCCTAGTGAGGAGGGAAATGATGCATAAATTTGAAAAAGCTAATTTTAAAATCGATAGTTATGATGAATCCAATAATTATGGCAAGATCATTGTTGAACCGCTAGAAAGAGGATTTGGAACAACGTTAGGAAATGCTCTTAGAAGAGTATTATTGTCTTCATTACCTGGATCTGCTGTTTATGCTGTAAGAATTCAAGGTGCAATTCATGAGTTCTCAACTATCAATGGGATATATGAAGATGTTACCGGAATTATATTAAATCTTAAGAAGTTAGTATTTGATGTAGATAGTGAAGAATCGGTTACTATGCATATTGATGTGCATGGGCCAGCTACTGTAACGGGAGCAGATATTCAATGTCCATCAGATGTTACGATGATATCAAATGATTTAGTAATTGCACATGTTTCAGAAGGTGCTCACTTATATATGGAATTATATGCAAAAAAAGACCGAGGATATGTAAGTGCAGATCAAAACAAAAAGGATATCGTAACCATTGGTGTAATTCCAACGGATTCTATTTATTCGCCGATTGAAAAAGTATCCTATGAAGTAGAACCAACACGCGTTGGGGAAAGTGCAAAATACGATCAACTTACCTTAGAAATTGAAACAAATGGTTCCTTAAAGCCATTTGATGCAATTTCCCTAGCATCTAAAATCTTAGTCGAACATCTTAATATGTTTGTTCAATTAACCGATGTAGCGATGAACATGGAAGTTATGTCAGAAGCACAAATTGACACAAGTAATAAAGTATTAGGAATGACAATTGAAGAATTAGATTTATCAGTACGTTCTTATAATTGCTTAAAACGGGCTGGTATTCAGACAGTACAAGATTTGGCAGCCAAATCGGAAGACGATATGATTAAAGTTCGTAACTTAGGAAAGAAATCATTAAAAGAAGTAAAGGAAAAATTAATTGAATTGAAATTAGGATTTAAACCTATGGACTAATTCAATGCGGAAAGGAGTACGATACGCATGGCTAAAAACAGGAAATTAGGACGGACATCAGATATTAGAAAATCGATGTTACGCAGTTTAGCAACAGAACTCATTATGAATGGTAAAATTGAAACAACAGAAACACGAGCAAAAGAGGTTCGTTCTGTAGTCGAAGAATTAATTACTTTAGGTAAACGTGGTGATTTACATGCCAGAAGACAAGCTGTCGCATCGTTACATAAAGTTGTGAACGAAACAACTGGAAAAACAGCTGTACAAACCTTGTTTGATGATGTTGCCCCTAAATATAATGATATTAATGGTGGGTATACACGAATCCTAAAAACATATAACCGTAGAGGGGATAATGCCCCAATGGCTATCATTTCATTAGTGAAATAAGTGTAAATACTAAAAAGCACCCTAACTAGCATAAGCTTGGGTGTTTTTTTGTATCATTGGATTATGAGAAATAAAGCAATCATTTGATTTATTTGTTATAATCTTGCCTTTTCATATGCTTTTTTTGGTATACTTAAATAACTATGACACGTACTTGTTATTTTATCAATCATAAGTATATGGCTGATAAGTGTCAACCGATATTGAAAATGTCCCAAAAATAATCAAATATTAACACCGTCTTTCCGGTGTGACTGCTTTTGTAAA
>CAKVJS010000044.1 GCA_934754755.1 uncultured Erysipelotrichales bacterium | reverse complement strand
AAATACTAGTTCTAAAAAGTTAGATGGTATCGAAAAAGGAACGATAATAAAACCCAAGTTAAGAGAAAGAAATAATTATAATTTTTAAGATCATAAGCGCTATATAAGTAATAAATTTTATGATATATAATATATAGGTTTACGA
This sequence comes from uncultured Erysipelotrichales bacterium, assembly GCA_934754755.1. Taxonomy (GTDB): domain Bacteria; phylum Bacillota_I; class Bacilli_A; order Erysipelotrichales; family Coprobacillaceae; genus CAKVJS01. Next base: position 7,794 of record CAKVJS010000044.1, on the reverse strand, counting down.
TCCTATAAAAAATCGGTTTAGTAGCGAGACTCTTGGATTCTCGGAAATGGGTTATCGAAAGATAGCCCTTTTTTATGTTTAGTAAACTGATTATAATATTAAAAATAATTTTATTCATTCTTCTCAAAGCTACAAAAAAAGATTATATCCCCAGTTATACTATGTATGAAAGTATAGGGGGTGGGCATGGAAGTATATGAAATATGGCAATGTATACTATTACTATTATGTATTGGATATGGATATCTCTTAACCTATCGATATATGATCCATGTACATCATAAACGCCATATATCTAAATGGGCTGTCTTATTTATTTGGACATTATTTACTTATTTAATGCAACGAATATGTTCTGGGTTTATTTATTTATGGCTACAGATCATGGTTGTTGCAATAGTACTAGAAGTACTATATATAGTATGTAAAAAGCGATGGATAAAATATCGTCGATTACATCGTAGTGGGAAGTTATTATTATCACTTAGTATTATAGTGGTTATATTTAACTTTTATCAGATGCATAAAGTAGTAAAAACTTCTTATGAATTAAATAGTTATAAGATTGATCATTTACATATTATACAAATCAGTGATGTATATATAAAAACAAGTGATGATGTATCTTCAATCACTAACAAAATAGATGCGGCTAGAGCCGATATGGTTGTTTTAGATGGAAATATTTTTTCTAAAGAAGCTTCGAGGGAGGTTCTTGTAGAGGTAATGGACGGTTTAAAGAAAACTCACCATCCATTGGGTATGTACTATATTTTAGGTGATAGTGAACCGTATTTCATGCACCAACAAGGTATTAAAAATGCATTTTTAGAAAGTGATATTCATATTTTGGAAGATGAAATAACAACGGTAAAGAATATAACAATTATTGGACGTAAAAGCATCGGAAAAAAACAGAATCAAACGCGTCTAGATATGGAGACATTATTGCGTAATGTAGATAGAGATAACTATACGATTGTTTTAGATCATCAACCAATGGATTTATATGAAAATGCCGTACTAGGAATTGATTTACAATTATCAGGCTATACAAAAGGGGGTGATGCCTATCCGCTAGAGTCGATCCAAGCACCTGTATCCAAATTGCCGTATGGTATGAAGAAAATACAAAATTTCACTGCCATTACTACTTCAGGCATGGATACAAGTAAAAAAACAGGTGCACCAAATGAATACATAGACATAAAAATCCGTTAAAAAACTGTAATTTGATTACAGTTTTTTAACGTTTTAGTTGAATTGCAATATTTTCATTTTTGGTATAGGCTTGTTGTATTTTTTGTGCATCCTCTGCCTGCAAAGGATACCAACCTTTCATATACATAAGATCAAATAATCCTCGTTGAGCAACGATGGTTTCTTCCATCATTTTTTTAATAAGGGTTGCTAGACTTTCGCTACCTGCTTCTGTTGCAAAAATATGGATAATGCCGGACATTGCTTTTAAATCGCTTAATATATCATAGGCTCTGTCGCAGTCATTAAAACTCATTTCATCAGGTAGTACGGGATCTTTTTGTTGATTATCCATTTTTTAACACCCCCAATAATTCATCACACTGCATATTTAAGGCGATACGGATGCCATGTAATTGACTCCGTACGCGTTCATCGACCGTGCTTTGTTCGTAAGATTCTATTTTTTTAGAATGATTCACAAGCATTTTAACAAGATCAGATATATAGGCGATATCTTTTTGTGTTAAACCGGTAAATAATTGATCTTTCATATTTGTCTCCTTCCCTGAGCATAGTTTGCTCTTGTTGTTATGAAAAATATAGTATGCATTTTTCGTTATTAGTATGGGGAAGGAATGTTTGCTTTATACGAAAAAAATGAATTAGTATTGAAAATAGGGGAGTTCCTATTGTAAACTATTATATAGTTGTATACACTAGTATACAATACACCCGAAATATTAAAGAAAGGTGCTACTTATTAGCAGGTAAAACTATGTTTTCCTTATTAACAAAAAAATGTATTAAAAATTATAAAATGTATGAACAAGAAAAAGTCCGTGAATCATATGGGATCCTTTGTTGCATCATTAGTATTATTACGAATAGTATATTAGTTCTATTCATGATTGCCTTAGGTCATATTACCCATAGTGTATCGATGCAGGCGAATGGATTAAACAACTTGTCTGATGTGGGTAGTAATATTGCTGTATTATTTAGTTTTAAATTAGCGAGTAAACACCCAGACCGCAAACATCCGTATGGTCATGGTCGATTGGAATATGTATCAGGTCTAATTATTTCCTTTTTAATTATAATTGTTGGATTTCAATCGATCAAGGAATCCTTATTTAAAATTGTAAATCCAGAGCCAATAACATTTAATTATGGAGCCTGTATCGTTCTTGTGGTAGGTGCCCTTGCGAAAATATGGATGGGTTGGTTTCATCATACCACGGCGAAAAAAATTCAATCGCAAACGTTACTGGCGGTAGCACAGGAAAGCTTAAATGATGTCTATATGTTTATTGCAACCTTGTTAGCGTTCCTATTATCCCTGGTTACAACATTGCCTTTAGATGGCATTTTTGGTACAATAGTATCAATGATTATTATAAGATCAGGTTTTACTATTTTTAAAGATACGTTAGATTCTTTATTGGGAAAAGCACCCGATCCAACATTGATTACAGAAATTGAACAATTTGTTCTTGCCTATCCAGTGGCCTTGGGGGTTCATGATATTATTTTACATGATTATGGACCAGGACGTAAATTCCTTACGCTACATGTAGAAATTGATAGTAAGGATGATATTATGCAAGTTCATAACAGTATTGATGATATCGAGCGAGCATTACAAGATAAGTTTCATATAATGGCAACGATACATATGGATCCATTGGATATTAGCGATCCTTTAACAAGGTCTTTAAAACAACAAGTAGAAGAAATTGTAAGTAGGTTGCATTCGGATTACAGTGTCCATGATTTTCGTATTGTACACGGATCGCACCACTTCAATTTAATTTTTGACGTTTTATTACCTGCCAAAGATGGCATTGATCATCAACTTGTTAAGAGTAAAATTGATCAAGAAATCAAAGCAATTAACCCTACTTATGAAACTATTATTAAGGTTGAACATAGCTATCAATAAGGAGATATAAGATGAAAAAAACTAGAATTTTAGTAGTACTGGCAGTATTTCTATTTAGTGTAGTTGGTTGTAAAACAAAGGATACTGGCAAGATGATATCACTTGATAAAGACAAAGAAACCAAGTCAGAAGAACAACAAGTACAAGGGACTACCAAAATAGCGATTACCATTCAAAATCAAGGAACGATCGAAGCTGAGTTGGATGCGAATGTAGCACCTATTACGGTGAATAATTTTGTTTCTTTAGTAAAGAAGGGGTTTTATGATGGATTAACATTTCACCGTGTTATCAATGGATTTATGATGCAAGGGGGAGATCCCAAAGGTAATGGTACCGGTGGTAGCGACAAGACAATAAAAGGGGAATTCGCTAATAATGGTGTACCGAATTCACTTTCCCATGTCCGTGGTGTATTATCCATGGCACGTTCCAATGATAAAAATGGTGCTAGTTCACAATTTTTTATCATGCACCAAGACAGTACGTATTTAGATGGGGATTATGCGGCTTTTGGTAAGGTGACTTCAGGTATGGAAATTGTTGATAAGATATGTCAAAATACGCCAGTCCAGGATAATAACGGGACAGTACAGCCAGCTGATCAACCCAAAATAGAAAGCATAAAAATCATAAAATAGTATAGTAATAAAGGTGATTTTATTATTATACTTTTTTGTTATCACTTGCGTTTTATTCGCATACGATAGTAATGGCTTACGGTATATATTGCACTATTATATGATATTTAGGCTGGATTGAAAATGAGAGGGGTGAAAGGGTGAAAAGTACAAAAAAATTTGGGCTTTTTACTTCTGTTTGTATGATCGTAGGGGTCGTTATTGGCTCTGGTATATTTTTTAAATGTGATTTGGTATTAACTTATACAAACGGGAATATTGGTTTAGGGGTCTTAAGTTTTGTTTTAGCTGCCATGGCTATTGTATTTGGTAGTTTAACCGTGGCAGAGTTAGCGTTGCGTTCAAATAAGGTGGGCGGTATTATTGATTATATTGAAACCTATTCTAGTAGCCAATTGGCTTGTGGTTTAGGTTGGTTTCAATGTTTTGTTTACTTTCCAGCGAATGTAGCCGTTATTGCGCATATTGCAACCTTGTATATAGAGGTTTTATTTGGTTGGCACTTATCATTAGAGGCTAGTATCGGCCTTACTTTTGGTGTCATATTTTTTATCTATACGATACACTACTATAGCACCCAATTAGCTGGACTTTTTCAAAATGCAGCAACAATTATTAAATTAGTTCCTCTTTGTTTAGTCATTGTTTATGTGTTGTTTGAACACTCCATTACCGTATCTGGAAATGGATTACCGCCGATCCATTCCTCGAATCATTGGTTTGCGGCTGTAGGTCCCGTTGCTTTTGCTTATGATGGGTGGATTATTGCAACAGGGATGTCGCATGTCATTAAGGATAGTAAGCGTAATTTACCACTAGCCTTAATTATTGCCCCTATATTTATATTATGTATGTATGTAGCCTACTTTGTTGCAGCGAGTACAATTCTTGGGCCGGCTCGTATTGTTGCATTGGGAAAGGCCCATGTTTATACACTCTTTAATGTTATTTTAGGGCCGCTAGGTTCCAAGTTTCTAATGATCTTTGTGATTGTTTCTGTCTTAGGAACATTAAATGGTTTTATTTTGGCGTCGGGACAAGGATTTTATGTATTAGGGGTTAAAAAGATGGTGCCAAAGTCTAAACAATTAGCGCATATTAATAAACTTTCACAAACGCCAATGAAATCTATCTTATTTGCTTTCATAATTTCTACCTTTTGGTTACTCATACACTATGTAACGAGTAAATTTACATTGCTCGATAAATCCGATGTATCGGAAATTACGGTTATTATATTTCACCTCTTATTTATTATTTTGTATATCCAAGTTATTAAATTTGGTAAAAAAGGCATTATTAAGAATCCCATTCGTTGTTATATAATACCAGGATTAGCGATTCTGGGATCGTTGTTTATCTTTTTTGGTGGGATGAATTCACTTATGTCACTACTATATTCGATTGCTTTTATAGCTATTATGTGGGTTGGAAGTTGGTATTTCAAATATCAAAAAAGGCAAGAAGGCGAAAGATTAGAAGAAGTTTGTTAGGGTAATAGATCCTCCTTATATAGGAGGATTTTTGATTCGATAATGGGTATTTTGAATAGCCTAAAAAAGAGGGTGTAATGATGCGTTAGATTTGAGTTTGGACTATGTGTGCGATAGGATATATCTACGAGAGGAGTGTCATCGATGCATGAACATTTATTCTGGGGACAATTCCAAAACTATGATATACATTCATTAGTTTCAAAAATAGAAAAAAAGTATCCAGCAGATATCTATAATCTAGATTTAGTAGTTAGTAAAGTAGAAGCCAATCGAAACAAATGTCAAAGTGACATACAGCTTTTAGAAGAACTCTCACGGGGGGCTGTGGAACTGGTTCAACCAGAGGCACCTCATTGGGAATATATTGCTGCCTTATTTGCGAATGCAGCTTACAAACAAAGAATTAAACAAACGGAGAATACATTAGCTATTTCTTCTTTTTATTCAAAAATAAAATATCTCGTCAAACAAAAATTGTATGGTCAATATTTATTAGACACATACCAACCAGATGAGATCAAAGAATTAGAACAATATCAAAAAGAACAGAACGATGATTTAGTGACGTATAGTTCTTTTGATTTACTACATAAACGATACATGGTTCATACTCCGGACGGGGCACCGATAGAGTCCTTGCAAGAAATGTTTATGGCTATTTCGATGCACTTAGCGATGAAAGAAGAAGAAAAAGTATACTATGCAAAACGTTTCTATGATATGTTGAGTACATGGAAGGTAACGATGGCTACACCAACGATGGCCAACGCTAGAAAACCTTTTCACCAATTATCTTCTTGCTTTATTGATGTAGTGCCAGATAGTTTAGATGGTATTTATCGCAGCTTAGACAACTTTGCGAAAGTATCTAAATTTGGTGGTGGAATGGGTATGTATTTTGGTAAAGTACGAGCTCAAGGGTCATCCATTCGTGGCTATAAAGGAGCCGCTGGTGGGGTTACTCGTTGGATTAAACTCGTCAATGATACAGCGGTAGCTGTGGATCAACTAGGGGTTCGCCAAGGCGCTGTAGCTGTGTATTTAGATGCTTGGCATAAAGATTTACCGGAGTTCTTACAATTACGGACAAATAACGGCGATGATCGAATGAAAGCTCATGATGTTTTCCCGGCTATTTGTTATCCTGATTTATTTTGGAAAATGGCAAAGGATGATTTAGAAGGTACATGGCACCTTTTATGTCCACATGAAGTGTATAGTACAAAAGGCTATTATTTAGAAGATTTTTATGGTCAGGAGTGGGAGGAAAAGTATTTAGATTGTATTCAAGATCCAACCATTTCAAAGCGTGAGATTCCGATTAAGGATTTAATTCGTTTAATTTTAAAATCCGCCGTAGAAACCGGAACACCATTTACTTTTAACCGTGATACAGTAAATCATATGAATCCCAATAACCATCAAGGTATTATTTATTGCAGTAATCTATGTACTGAAATTGCACAAAATATGCAATCGATAGAGTTATTAAAAAATGAAGTGATAACCGAGCAAGGGGATACTGTTATTGTTGAAACAACAAAGCCTGGTGATTTTGTCGTTTGTAATCTAGCATCGCTATCTTTAGGTAATATAGATGTAACGAATGATAATGAGTTGCAAGGAATTATTAAAACGGTTATTCGTGCCTTGGATAACGTGATTGATCTTAACTTCTATCCATTGGCCTATGCGAAATTAACAAGCCATAAGTATCGTGCCATTGGACTTGGTGTCAGTGGGTATCACCATATGCTTTGTAATGCCGGTATTGCCTGGGAAAGTGAGGAGCATTTGACTTTTGTGGACAATATCTTTGAAAAAATCAACTACTATGCCGTGCAGGCGAGTCATGATTTAGCAAAGCAAAGAGGAAGTTATAGTTGCTTTATGGGTAGTGATTGGCAAACCGGTGCCTATTTTACAAAGCGAAAGTATACGAGTGAACGCTGGCAAAAGCTACAACAGGACATTCATCAAGAAGGGATTCGAAATGGTTATATTATGGCCATTGCCCCAACCAGTTCAACCTCGATTTTAGCTGGCACAACAGCTGGGTTAGATCCGATCTTAAAACGATTCTTTTTAGAAGAGAAAAAAGGCGGAGCTCTTCCTCGCGTAGCACCGAATCTATCCTTACATACGTATTGGTTGTATAAGAATGCCCACCATATTGATCAAAGATATTCGATTCAAGCTGCTGGGATTCGTCAAAGGCACATTGATCAAGCCCAATCTGTGAATTTATATATTACGAATTCCTATACCCTAAAACAAATATTGAACTTGTATATTCTTGCTTGGGAGTCGCAAGTGAAGACCATTTATTACATACGTAGTCAGGCACTAGAAGTAGAAGAGTGTGAATCATGTAGTGCTTAGGAGGTAATATGCAATTAGAGAAAAAACAAATATTTAATAAGAATGGTGATATTTCCCTTACCAGTCGGCGCATGATTGGTGGTAATACAACCAACCTAAACGATTTTAATAATATTAAATACCCATGGAC
>CAKVJS010000043.1 GCA_934754755.1 uncultured Erysipelotrichales bacterium | reverse complement strand
GCTGTAGATAGTGGTAAGACAATTCAACAAGATTATGGTGTTGTGAGTGAAGAACATGAAAATATAATGTCGAAGGCAATTCGGTCGATTAGTAATGTATGTATTTCAACCATTGAAACAATTGTCTTGATTATCTCTAATATTATTAGTATGCTGATGTAAGAGATATGAAGGTAGGGATGGAATAATGGAGAAAAAGAGAATCCTCTTTATGGGTACCGCTTCTTTTTCAAAAATAGTTTTAGAACGGTTAATAGAAGAAGAGAAATATTTAATTGTGGGTGTTGTTACCCAACCAGACCGTTATGTAGGTCGGAAAAAAGAAAAACAAATGCCTGATGTAAAAAAAGTCGCGCTTATACATGATATACCGGTTTTCCAACCAAGTCGTATTAAACAAGAATATGATGAAATTGTTGCTTTACAAGCGGATATTATAATTACCGCAGCCTATGGACAAATCATACCGGATGTCATTTTACATAGTGCAAAAATAGCCGCTATCAATGTACATGCTTCTTTATTGCCTGCTTATCGTGGAGGCGCTCCCGTACATCAAGCGATTATCGATGGTAAGGATAAAACAGGTGTTACTATTATGTATATGGTTAAGAAAATGGATGCTGGCAATATCATTAAACAAAAAGAGGTTCCGATTGCAATAGATGATACGGTTGGTACACTTTACGATCGATTATCCCACGTAGGGGCGACACTACTAGTTGAAACATTACCATCGATCCTAAAAGGAGATAATGCTTCGATTGCACAAAAGGAATCGGAAGTTAGTTATGCACCTATTATTACTCGTGAAAAGGAAAAGGTTTCTTTTACTAAAAATGTCTTTGCGGTTTATAATCAGGTTCGTGGTTTATCTCCGTGGCCCGGAGCATACTGCATGTATCGTGGCAAGGTAGTCAAACTTTGGGCTGGTAGAATGGAACCAACGGACCTTGCATATACCGGCATTCCAGGTACTATTGTTTCGCTAACCAAGGATGCCATTGGGGTACAATGTAACGATGGTGTATATTGGATTACAGAAATACAAATAGAAGGCAAGCGAAAGATGACAGTAAAAGAGTATCAAAATGGAAATTCAATATTTGATATAGGTCAAGTTTTTAATGAAGATGAAAATTAGTCATCTTTTTTTATTGATAAAATCGATTAAATTACATATTTTTTGTGAAAATAGAAAATATATGGTATAATATTTTACATATAGAGGTGAATTATGAAATATATATTTTTTGATATTGATGGAACATTAGTTGGTAATAGTAAACAAGTGACAAAAAATACAGCAGACGGTATTCGAGAAGCACGCGCAAACGGTCATAAAGTATACCTTTGTACGGGTCGAGCACCGGTTTCTATACCAAGCAGAATTAAAGAAATTGGTTTTGATGGAGTCATTGCCTCTGCCGGAGGATTTGTCCAAGCAGAGAATACATACATTTATGAAAATAGTTTAGATCCGACGATTTTACAACAGGTTATTGTGCTGTTTATTAATCATAATATTTTATTTAGTTTGGAGACGAAGGAAGCTGTTTATCAAACACCAGGCGTACTTGCTTTTTTACGAAATATTTATGCAACGCACTGGAGTAATAACTCGGAATTATCAAGAATATTAGAAGAGACAGTTGGTAATGAAACACATGTACCGATTGATCAATTTAATATGTCTATTTCGGTCGCTAAAATTAGCTTTATGTCATATGACAAAATAGCGTTATACGATACAGTTCCGTTTTTAAGTAAATATTTTGATATTGTTATTTTTTCTAAAAAGGATGATCCTTACATAAATGGTGAGTTAATTATGAAGGATTGTACAAAAGGTGATGGTATGAAATATATTCTTGAACATATGGGCGGAAGTATAGAAGATACGATTGCATTTGGTGATAGTATGAATGACTATCCGTTAATTACGGCTGCAAACTATAGTATGGTAAATGAAAATGCACCGGATAAATTATTATCAATTGCGGATGATACGTTTATTGATCCGGATCAAGATGGAATCTATTTAGCACTTAGAAAATTAAATATTATAAATTAGGGGCTTATATGCCCTTTTTGTATGCAAAAATAGGAGATAATACGATGGCTAGAAAGGAACTTGGTAATTATATTCGTCATGAAAGAATGATTCGTCATATTACCTTACAACAGGTAGCATCTGCTTGTAAGGTAAGTATTACCCAAATCTCAAGAGTAGAAAACGGGAAAGAGAATATCTCTTTGGATATCGATATGTTAGCTACGATCGCTAAGGTTATTCAAGTTCCCTTTGAACAGATATTGGCGGTATCCGGATATTTACCCAATCATCCGGATCCTAATATCATGTGCCAGATTAAACATTTTATTGCACAGGATAGTATACAAAAATATTATGATCTCGATATCGATTCATTATCTGACTATGAAGTTGATAAAATTATCAATCAGATACATCAAACATTACTATGTATTTCGTTTCCTTGTCGAAATAGGTAGTGCAATATTTGATGATATTTGGTATGATGTCAAGGAGGTGAAAGGTTATGAATGATACCCTATTTTCGTTTTTAAATACAAGTCCTACTGCTTTTCATGCAGTAGATAATATCAAAAAAGAATTACTCCAAGAGGAATATGTGGAGTTAGAGGAAGCTTCTAGATGGGAGTTAGAAGCCAATAAAAAATATTTTGTGAGTCGTAACGCATCTTCCATACTAGCGTTTACAACTCCAACTCATTTTGATACGATCCAAGTCGTAGCGACCCATCTGGATTCTCCTTGTTTAAAGATCAAGGATAATGGAACTTTGATGAATCATAATTCGATTCGATTAAATGTTGAAAAATATGGTGGAATGATTGTTTCTTCTTGGTTTGATCGACCTCTATCTGTCGCAGGAAGAGTTATAGCGCATACAAAACAAGGGTTAAAACAAAAGATCATCAATATAGATAAGGATATTGCGATGATACCCAATATGGCGATTCATTTAAATCGCAATATTAACCAAGGACATGATTATAATATACAAAAAGAGGTATTACCTGTATTTGGCCAGGGGGAAGACTTTTCTTTATACCGTTACATACAAGAAGAGTGTCGAATCGAAGAGGATATAGTAGGTGGCGATTTATATCTATATAACCGACAACCAGCTATTTCCTGGGGAATAAATGGAGAATATATCGCATCTCCACGAATTGATAATTTAGAATGTAGCTATGCGCTAATGAAAAGCTTTATTACAAGCAAAACATCGACTACATCGTTAAATATTGCTGTCATGTTTGATAATGAAGAAGTGGGAAGTCGCACTAAACAGGGAGCTGACTCAACATTTTTAGAACAAACATTACTACGCATTAAAGAATGTTTCGCATTGGATGAACAAGACTATGCTTCTATGATCGCAAAGGGATTTATGATTTCTGCGGATAATGCCCATGCCTATCATCCAAACTATGGAGAACTATATGATTTATCCAATCGACCAATTATCAATCAAGGAGTTGTTATTAAACATAGTGCTAATCAAGCCTATACGACCGATGGTATGTCGGCTAGTGCCTTCCAATTGCTTTGTCAAAAGGCCAAAGTTCCAGTACAGGAATTTAATAATCACAGTAATATTATCGGCGGATCAACACTAGGGAATATTGCAACTTCCCATGTTTCGCTGTCTAGTGTAGATATTGGATTACCTCAGTGGGCGATGCATTCTGCCTATGAAGTGGCGGGAAAAAAGGATATCCAGGATTTGATTAAAACGTTACAGTATTTCTATGAACATACATTGAAAGTGACAAAAGATAGTATTACGGTACAATAAAGGAGGTATATATGAAAAAAGCAATTTTATTTGATATGGATGGACTTTTAATTGATAGTGAAAGAGTTACTTTTGAAACGTATCAAGAAATTCTGACCAGAATGGGTTATGTATTCACAAAATCGATGTATCAAGGCTTTGTTGGCAGTAGTAAAGAAACCGTACGACAGCACTTTTATGATCTCTTTGGTGCACAATTCCCATTACCACAAGTGGAGAAAGAAACCCATGCTATCATTGAAGATTGTTTATTTAATCATCCACCGGTTAAAAAAGGTGCCATGACATTGCTTTCATACTTAAAAAAAAGACAATATAAAATTATGGTCGCCAGCAATAGTATTCAAAAAAGAGTCGTGCCCGTTTTAAAAGCATCGGGTATCGATGCCTATATTGATGGGTACATTTGTGGTGATCAAGTAAGTCGCGGGAAACCCGATCCAGAACTGTACCTAGCCTGTTGTCAACGACTACAAATTTCACCGAAACAGGCTCTTGTCTTAGAAGATAGTGAACCTGGTATTAACGCTGGATACAATGCTGGCATCGATGTCATTTGTGTGCCAGATATTAAATATCCATCGCAAAAATATATCGATATGACAACTCATATTGTAAACTCATTAGAAGATGTTATTGCTTACTTAGAACAGTAGTTCTTAGGTGGTCTTGATATCTTCCTTTTTTATATAATTTACTAGTGTTACGAATTTTTTTTAATGCCCGGCATATGTTTATTTTGAGGCGATGGAAATGATGAAAAGAGTAATAGCAGCAGTATTAGTAATGGCATTATGCAGCGTAAACGTACAATTTGTCTATGGGCAACAAGATTTAACACCAAATGCTACTTCTTCCATATTAATCGACGCTTCATCGAAACAAGTTCTTAAATCTAAGAATGAAACAGAACGGCTCTACCCTGCATCAACAACTAAAATTATGACGATGATTTTATTGTTTGAAGCCATTAATAATAAAAAAATTTCTTGGGATGATATAATTACAACCTCAGAATTGGCTGCTAGTATGGGAGGGAGTCAGGTATATTTAGAAGTCGGCGAGAAGATGAGTGTTTCCGATCTGTTTAAGGCGATTGCTATCTCTAGTGCTAATGATGCAAGTGTTGCCATTGGTGAACACATTGCGGGAACGATTCAGGAATTTGTAGATATGATGAACAAGAAGGCAAAGGAATTACATCTAGTCAATACCCATTTTGAGAATGCCACTGGATTGCATGAAGAAAATCACTATACATGTGCCATCGATCTAGCGATGATGGGAGCGTATCTAGTAGAAATTGGTAAAGATGAATTGTTGCGTGTTTCTTCTATGTATGATGGCTATATTAGGGAAGATAGTCCCCAAAGTTTTTGGTTGGTTAATACCAATAAATTATTAAAGGTATACCAAGGTGTGGATGGATTGAAAACAGGATACACCAAAGAGGCTGGCTATTGTCTAGTAACAACGGCCAAACGCAATGGACTACGGTTAATCGGTGTAGTCATGAAAGAAGCGGAACCGAAGGTCCGAAATGAGGAGATGTGTCGATTGCTAGATTATGGATATAGCAGTTATAAACAAGTCACTTTATTTAAAAAAGATGAAGTCGTAGATCAATTGGAAATCAATAATAGTGAGAAAAAATCAATCCCTATTGTTTGTAAAGAAGATATTGTATACATCCAAAATAAAAGTGATATGAAGAAGATGCGTTATGAAATTTTATATGATAAATCAAAGCCCCCAATTACCATGGGAGAAAAGGTTGGGATCATTAATGTGTTCTTAGAAGATACCCTTGTTGCCTCGTATCCTATCTATAGTAATGAAGATGTAGGTATGTTAAATTTCTTTGAAAAAGCCTTGAAAATCATACAAGATTTATTGTAAAAAGAGGAATATCCTCTTTTTTTGTATCTTTTGTTCTACTTTTGACGAATGGCTACCAAGTTGGATTAATGTAGTATATGATATTTAAAAGGAGATGAAGTTATGGAAAATAAGATTAAATTTCAATTGGTAGAGGATACACTTATTGTTGATTTTTATGGTGAAGTAGATAGCCGTAATGTAGCCAAATACCGACAAGAAATAGATTCCTTAATAACAAAAACACAAGGCGATGTGACTTTTTGTTTCTTACATACATCTTTTATTGATAGTGCCGGGATTGGATTGGTATTGGGGCGCTATAATCAACTTGCTTTAGAGGGACGAAAGTTGCGTCTTTCAAAGCTAAATAATACAGCCTATAAGGTATTTGAATTAACTGGTATATTTAATATTATGGAATATATTGAAGAGGGGAGCAAACAATGATAAATCAAATGGAAATCAGTTTTAACGGGATGATCGAAAATGAACCATTCGCTAGAACGAGTGTTGCTTCATTTGTCGCATCCTTAAATCCAACCATTGATGAAATGGTAGAAATTAAAACAATTGTGAGTGAGGCGGTCAATAATGCGATTGTCCATGGATACGAAAATGATCCAAGTTGTAAGGTGATTATTAAAGTGTCAATTATAGAAGATCGAACAATTAAGATCATTGTCCAGGATTATGGACGTGGTATCGCTGATATTGAGGTAGCTAAAGAACCCTTATATACCTCTTTAAAAGAATTGGAACATGCGGGGATGGGACTTACCATTATTGAGACACTGGGAGACCAATTAGAGATTCATTCAACACTAAATTTAGGAACAAAACTTATTATTACAAAAAAACTAAAAGAACATAATGAATAAAATAAGTACATTAGAGTTGTTAGAAAAGGTACGTTCTGGGGATGAACAAGCCAAAGAACTCGTAGTCAATCAAAATTTAGGGTTGGTTTGGTCGATTGTCCATCGTTTTAAAAATAATCATTACGATAAGGACGATTTATTTCAAATCGGTTGTATTGGTTTAATGAAGGCAATTAATAATTTCAATCCGGAGTATAAGGTACAATTTTCAACCTATGCAGTGCCTATTATCATGGGCGAAATAAAACGCTATTTCCGAGATGATGGAACGATTAAAGTGAGTCGATCACTAAAAGAATTAAATGTTAAAATCAATAAGGCAAAAGAAATATTACAAAATCGTATGGGTGATGAACCAAGAGTGGAGGATATCGCTACCTATTTAGAAGTGGATGTACAAGATGTTATCGAAGCAATTGATGCCTCTTATTACCCTACCTCATTAAGTGAGCCCATTTATGAAAAAGATGGATCAACGATTTATATGGAGGAACGAGTCGAAGATGTTAAAGATAAAATGTGGTTTGAAAAAATCGCACTTGATATGGAAATCAAGAAGTTGGATGAAAAAGAGCGATTGATTTTATATATGCGTTATCAATTAGAGTATAATCAAGAACGGGTCGCAAGGCGGTTACAGATTTCCCAGGTGCAGGTCTCTCGTCTAGAAAAGAAAATCATCGCAAAACTCCGGAGTCACTTGAATGACACTTGATTTATGGTATAATAAATGTATTAGGGGATCAGGTGATGCGGATGAAAAACATAGAAGAAAAACAAAAAAGAAATGTAATCTTAGAGTATATGCGAGTCATTGTTGTAACGTTATTAATTACATATATAGTTTTATATTTTATACAAATTTCCAAGATACAAGGCAGTTCTATGGAGCCGACGTACCATCAAGGTAATGTAGTGATTGTTGAAAAGATATTTTATAAAATGGGGAAACCATCCTATAATGATATTATCGTTGTTGACTCCCACATCGAAAATAAGAACTATATTAAACGTGTTGTCGGTTTAGGTGGAGATCACTTAGAAATTAAGGATGGTACCTTATATCGCAATGGTAACTTAGTGCAGGAAAAATTTCTGACGCAACCTATGGTGGATAGTGATATGGTAGTAGACATACCGAAGGGTAAAATATTTGTCATGGGAGATAATCGAAATAATAGCAGTGATTCTAGGCAATTGGGATATTTTGATGCCAAGAAAGATATCATCGGTAAGGTCGTATTAAAGTTATTTTAAAAGAAGATATAATCTTCTTTCAGAGTGTCGACAAAGTCATAAAATCAGTCGACACTTTTTTATTCTAACTTTTTGGTAATTACCTCTATATTCGACAATTATACTTTCATAAATGGTATAATAGTCCTATAT
>CAKVJS010000042.1 GCA_934754755.1 uncultured Erysipelotrichales bacterium | reverse complement strand
ATAGTACACATTATGACGGATGATTGTTTGGTAAAAAAAAGCAGCATCGGGCTCCTTGAAATGAAACATATGCATCAACAGATAAATAATCCAGTCGCCAAATAATCCCCGAATACAGCTAGCGATTGTATATAGGGCAATAACTAGTATGGATAGGAAAATACAAAATCTTGTAAAGACAAAGCGCTCTAATAAGAGGTAGTTATTTTTTTTATTTTTCAATGGTGTAGCCAACCCCCCAAACCGTTTTGATGTATTTTGGATGTTCGGCACAATCATGCATTTTTTCGCGAATATGACGAATATGAACCATTACGGTATTATTTGAGTTTTCGAAATACGTTTCGTTCCAAACTGCACAAAACAATTCTTGTACAGAAAAAATAGTGCCACAATGTTTCGCTAGGGTTGTGAGAATCGAAAATTCAATCGGAGTTAAATTAATTTCTCGTTCATCAATATAACAAGTATGGCTATCAATATTAATCAGTAAACCACGAATCGCAATACTAGTATCGGACCCCAACGCATTGTAGGTTTGGGCACGACGCAATTGTGCCTTAATTCTCGCAATGACTTCTAAGGGGCGAAACGGTTTGGTTATATAATCATCCGCGCCAACGGATAAGCCCAGTATTTTATCTTGTTCCTGATCTTTAGCAGTTAACATAATAATGGGAAAATGATATGTTTCACGAATTCTTTGACAAAGGGATAATCCATCTGTGTCTGGTAACATAATATCGAGCAAGGCTAAATCAAACGTTTGATCCTGCAATGCATCCATTGCTTCACTTGCGGTTCTACAAGTTACGATAGAAAATTTTTCCTGGGTAATATACAGAGAAAGTAAATCACAGATTTCTTGTTCGTCATCAACTAGTAATATGGAAACCACTTTATCCACCTACTTTCTTTATTATTATAACATAACCAAGGCAATATCTTACAATTTTATGAAATAGGAACTTTCGCAAATTCGCGGAAAGTTGCATATCTAACTTTCTTTGGCGTATACATGAAACAGGTAGATTCGTAATAGGATGTGCATTTAGTTCTAAAACATTCTCTTATTCATATATTTTTATGACGACGAAAGGGGTTATTATGGAAACAAAGAATATATTAACGGATATTGCAAAGCGCTGCAATGGAGATATTTACTTAGGTGTAGTGGGACCCGTGCGAACAGGAAAGTCTTCCTTCATTAAACGCTTCATGGAAAAGGCGGTTATACCTTACATTGAGGATGAAGATGCTCGCTTGCGGGCGATCGACGAACTACCGCAATCCGGTAAGGGCCGTATGATTATGACGGTGGAACCTAAGTTTATACCGAACAATGCAGTAATGATTGATCTAGAAAATAACTTAAAAGTACAAGTACGGTTAGTCGATAGTGTTGGTTATATTGTAGAAGGGGCTAAAGGATATAAAGACGAACAGGGAGTTCGACTGGTAAAAACACCTTGGTACTTAGAATCCATTCCCTTTGATAAGGCAGCAGAAGTAGGAACAAAAAAGGTTATTCAAGATCACTCAACAATCGGTATCGTTGTTACTTGTGATGGAACCATTAGTGATATAGATCGAGAAAACTATGAAGATGCGACCGATCGCATCATTGAAGAATTACAAGATATTGGAAAACCATTTATTACGATTGTCAATACCGCAAATGTCAATGGTAGTGATTGTCGTATTACGGTAGATCGTTTAGTAGAAAAATACCAAGTACCGGTATTACCTATGGACGTTACCAATATGGAAGAGGAACAAATCAGTAAAATTCTGCGGGAAGCATTATATGAATTTAATATTAGTGAAGTACGTATTGAAGTACCAAAATGGTTGGCGATGTTATCCAGCTCTCATTGGTTGAAACAAACATTAGATACATCTCTTAAAGAATCTATGCAATCGATAAAGAAGTTTAAAGATGTAGAAAATATTGCGACAACGATTGGTGAATATGACTTTGTCGAACGTGCGTATTTAAGTGGTATTGATACGACAACTTCGAGTGCCACCCTAAAGATTGTGGAACGCAGTGGATTATATAATGAAATATTAGAAGAGATTATTGGTAATAAAGGTTTTGACCAAGCTTCTTTCCTACATTTCATCCAAGAATTAGTGGATATTAAAAAGGAATATACTGGTTTTGCGAGTGCGATCCAAATGGTAAAACAAACCGGTTATGGATATGCGATTCCAAAACTAGAGGATATTGAGCTCAGCGAACCAGAAATGATTAAACAAGGACCTCGTTTTGGAATGAAATTAACTTCTAAAGCAGGAACGACATATATGATTAAAGTGGATATCGAAAGTACTTTTGAACCCATTATTGGATCGAAAGATCAAGCCGAAGCTTTTATTGAATATTTAAAGTCGAATGGAGAAGATAAACAAGCGATCTACAACTGTGATGTGTTTGGTAGAAAGCTAGGGGATTTAATTGAAGAAGGAATGTATATTAAATTAAATGCGATTCCAGAAAATGCTAGTTTACGGATTCATGATATATTAAGTAAAATTGTAAACAAAGGTAAAAGTAACGTTATTGCGATTGTTTTATAGCCCTCCACATATAAAAATAGATAAAAAACTATTTTATCTTGCAACAAATATCTGATTTTGATATACTTTGTCTCGTATTCAGTGGAGGTAGTTATGAATAAGAAGCAATTAGTAGAGTCAATCAGTGAACAGCGTAAGATGACGAAAAAAGATGCGGAGATCATAGTGGATGCCGTTTTTAATACGATAGTGCGTGCCATGAGTAAAGGTGATAAAGTATTAATTTCCGGATTTGGTACCTTTAAAGTGAATCACCGGAAAGAAAGAAAAGGAATTTCACCCAAGGATCAACAACCCATGCAAATACCTGCTAGTAATACAGTAACTTTTAAACCTAGCAACCGACTAAAAGATGCAATGAATTAATTGCACTTTTTGTTTATACCCTAGTTTATTTCATGTATAATAGAGAAGAGGTGATAACTATGGGATATGGTTATGGATATTATAATTTTTCCAATCCGTATGCATTATTGGGACTGCTACTTGTATTGGTAGGTAGTGTTTTGGTCTCCATAGCGAGTGCAAAGGTAAATCATAACTATCGTAAATATGCTTTAATACAAGTAAGTAAAAATATAACAGGCAAGCAAGTAGCTCGCGAAATACTAGATAGCAATGGCCTAGCTGATGTAGAAATTAGACAAGTTGAAGGTACTTTGTCCGATCATTATGATCCCCGCAATCGTACGGTTAATTTATCCAAACAAATATATCAGGAAGCATCGATTGCATCCGTTGCCGTGGCGGCTCATGAATGTGGTCATGCCTTGCAACATAAGGAAGGCTATCAACCACTCTTATTCCGTGATGCACTGGTACCTTTATGTAGCGTTGGGCAATCGTTAGGAATGATATCTATTTTTATCGGTCTTATCTTTTCTTATATGCTATTTGCCTGGATTGGGGTTTTATTATTGGTTGGTATATTACTCTTCCAAATCGTAACCTTGCCAGTAGAATTTAATGCTTCTGCAAGGGCACTTTCTATATTGCGAAGGGAGTATCTACAAGCCGAAGAATACCAGGGAGCTAAGACAATGTTAACAGCTGCTGCCTTAACATATGTCGCTGGCATGTTAGCCACTCTATTTTCCTTGTTACAGATTGTTTTAACAATTATAGGTCGCGATAGGGATTAGGCATCACGATCTTTTACATACACAAATAAGTCTAAAATAGACTTTTTTCTTTTATCTCATCTAAAATATAGTATACTATAATAGGAGGTGTATCTATGAGACTATTACGTAAATATCGCTTTGTATGTATTCTATCTTTTTTAGTCATTGTACTTATTACAGTTAGTTTCTATTTACTATGGGTACACGTTCCGTTTACGAAACATAAAAATCAAGTCGAGTCCGTTAAACAATTGTTAATAGCGAATCATACATGGAAGTACGATCATTACTTTAATGTTTTTTTTGGTGATGATTCGTATTATATATTGCGTGTTAAAGAAAAAGGTAGACCAGTATACATTGCCTATAATAAAAAACAAAAAGAGGTGGCATCCTATAAGGGTGATAGTTTTAATGAAGAGGATATCAAAAATGCCTTTTATAATAAATTTAAAGTGATGTCTACATACACAGAAATTGGGTATGACGATGAAGATATTGTCTATTGTCTTACGTATCGGGGAGAGGATACGTTAATCTATGCCTTTTATCGTATCGATACCGGTGAATTCATTAAATCATACCGGATCTAAGGAGCTGTATGTTAAAGTATCTACAGGACGCTAATTGCATAGATTATAGTCGAGTTCTATTGCTTCGCGCAAAGGAGCTTGGTCTTAACGACAGGGAATGTCATATTTTACTATTAATTATGACATTGCAAGACATGGACATAAAAACAATCACTCCCCCTTTATTATTAGAACATACTACTTTAACAAGTAAAGAGCTAGATCAAACGCTAGCTTCGTTAATACGTAAGAAAAGAGTACATAATAGTATGGGTTCGATTTATTTAGAACCACTCGCACAATTTTTATTAACTCAAACGGATGCAAAAGAAGAAGAGGAACAATCCTTAAGTGTTTTAGAAATTTATGAAAATGAATTTGGTCGCAGTTTATCTCCCATGGAAATTGGTTATTTGCGTACTTGGAAAAAAGAATATGGATATAGTGATGAAGTCTTAGTACAAGTATTGAAAGAATCAGTTAAGAGCCAAGTACTTAGTTTTCGTTATATGGAAGCCATTCTTCAAAACTGGTCAAAAACAGGTGTTAAAAGTCGCTTTGTTGAAACAAAGGGAAAGGAGAAAGAGGATATTGCTGTAGTAGAATATCCTTGGTGGGAAGATGAATAAAGAAAGATCTAAACAGATTATGGAATATATGGAGTATTTACATCCGAATGCAAAATGTGAATTGCATCACAGTAATACCTTTGAGTTACTAGTGGCAGTTATGTTATCTGCCCAGACAACGGATGCTAGTGTGAATAAATTAACCAAAACCTTGTTTAAAAAATATAAAACCATTGAGGATTATGCTTTAGCACCCATCCCTCAATTAGAACAAGATTTACGAACGATTGGATTGTTTCGTAATAAGGCTAAAAACTTACATGCAATGTCCAATCGTATATTGCAGGATTTTAACGGGGAAGTACCGAGTGATCAAAAGGACTTAGAAAGTCTTCCTGGTGTGGGTCATAAAACAGCCAATGTTGTCCGCTCTGTTGCCTTCGATATTCCGGCTTTTGCGGTGGATACCCATGTCCAACGGGTAGCCAAGCGACTAGGCTATGCAAAAAAAGATGATACGGTGTTAACGGTAGAAAAAAAGGTAACAAAAGCTATCGCGAAAGATAAATGGAACGTAGCCCATCATCAATTTATCTTCTTCGGTCGTTATTTTTGTAAGGCACAGCATCCAAAATGTCAGGAATGTCAATTGATTCATATTTGTAAGGAACCCAAACGAAAACCATATTTAGAAACATAAAAAAGCTATACTACAAGTAGTATAGCATTATTTTTATATTGGTCTCCCCTCACGGTCTCGAACCGTGGACCCACAGATTAAGAGTCTGTTGCTCTACCAACTGAGCTAAGGAGAGATTACATATAATATTCTAAAGCAAAAGTAACCATAAAGCAAGAAAAAAATATATAATATTACCTAGAGTATGATATACTAATAACACGAGGTGATTTTATGTTCTACAGGCAGTCGATCCGCGATATCAAGTTAGTGATCTTCACACTAGATGGTGGTTTATTAGATATAAATCGATTACGATTTAATTACTTTAAACGACTATGTAAACAAAATAATAAAACAATCACGAAAGAAAAATTTACCGAAACGTTAGGCAATATGTATACGATGTACGCTTGCTCTCCCTTGTATGCGCAAATATCCAGCCGTGATATTAACGATGCTATGGAAGAGGAGTTATTTTCTTATGTAAAAGCAAAACCAAATATTTTAAAAGAAGGGGTAGAGGAAGTATTACAATTTTTTAAACGTCGAAATATTAAAATGGCAGTTGTATCTACCCATAAAACCAAACGAGCCGTAGAATATTTACAACTCGCAAATTTAGATTCTTACTTTGACTTTGTGATTGGTGGGGATAGTGAATATGCGGCTCTGCCAGAACCAGCCTTGCTCGATTGGATCTGTCACCGCATGGCTGTGACACCTAATACAACCTTAGTATTTGCGAACTTTCCTAATATGGTATTAGCTGCCAATGCTTCCTTAATGAATGTTATCTACATACCTGATTTAGCACCCTTACCTAAGGAATTAAAACCGAATGTATATCAAGTAATGGATCATATTTGGAACATTATCAATACAATATTATTCGCTAAATACGATAGCACTGAGTTATTTTCACCCTTACTTGGTATGTCTCGAGAAATGGACGAAGCAACCTTAAACCATACCTATCAAAAATTAATGGGTGAATATGGAGAGGATGAGGAACTAGCGAAACTAGTTACGCACACCTATCGATATTTCTTAGCGGAAGTACAAGCCCAAAAGGAAGAAGAAATGCAAAGTAAACCTTTGAATACAGAAAGTAAAATATCCCAGTCCTCACAAAACAAAAAATTTATCGATGAAGATGAAACAGCCTATAAGAAAAATCGGTTGCCTAAGATAGTTGCCCTTGATCCCGTACAAAAGGCGATGCGAAGACAAAAAGATTTCGCCAACCAAGCCAATGCCCTCAATACCTTAATGGATACGATTCAAGGCCAAGAAGAAGATCCAATAGAAGAGGATGTACCGGAACCAACAAAAGAGAATTCTAAAAAAAATAATAAGACCCTAGCACAAACTTGTTTAGATGCTCTGTATGCAACGATCATTGCTGCTGTATTTGTTTTATTTTGTATGATTTTCTATGCTATCTTTCAGGACTTCTTGCATTCTAACAATCCAATTGCTGTTGTAATGATAACCATTATAGATTTCTACATTCAATGCATTCATTTTGTGTTTCGCGGCATTTTTAATTGTTTGCATATTTTTATTCATGCCATTCCGGATTATTCTACGTTACTATCGGATCGTAGTTTTTCAAAAACAGCTATAGAAACTATATTGTATATTATCTTTCATATTGTCCTGTTTTATATCATCAAGTCTATTATAAGGGGAATACGTCGTCGTGATACGGACTAAAGTATTAAACTTGGATACCAAAACATCACTTTGGTTTCTACAGTTTTATAAGTACCATACGATCAATATAGGTATGCGGATTATTTCTCGATCCGGTGATTATGGAATGATATGGCTTGTATTTATTTCGTTAGTAACTTTATTTCCACATGGCCAACGAATTGCCCAAAGAATGTTATTTGCCTTATTATTAGCTACCATTCTAGGACAAGTTGTATTAAAATACTGGTTTAGTCGAAAGAGACCTTGTCAAAAGAATCCAACCGTTGATTTACTGATTGTTCGGCCTTCTGATTCCTCTTTTCCATCGGGTCATACGACTTCTAGCTTTGCGTGTGCGACAGTCATTTGTTATTATTCTTTTGTATTAGGTTTTTTTGTAGTTCTATTTGCGAGTATAATGGCTATTTCTAGATTATATTTATATGTGCATTATTTAAGTGATGTTGTTTTTGGCATATTATTAGGTGTGTTGATAGGCATCTGCATTATGATGTTTTAGTAAAGAAGGGGAATTTCATGAAACAAATAACTATACAAGAAAATGATGCGGGTCAACGAATCGATAAATATTTAAAAAAACTGTTAGTACGAGCACCCGCAAATCTTATCTATAAAATGTTTCGTAAAAAAGATGTAAAGATCAATGGTAAGGCAGTCAATGAAAAGTATATCCTAACTAAAGGTGATATCCTTTCTCTTTTTTTATATGAAGATAAATTTATAGAATTAACAGAAGAAAAAGAAATACACGATATTGAAATAACATTTGATGTATTATATGAAGATGCTCAAATTTTAGTAGTAAATAAACCAGTTGGCTTATTAGTCCATGAAGATAATAATGAAAGAATAAACACATTATCCAATCAAGTATTAAAATATTTACATCAAAAAGGGGAATATAACTTAAATCGTGAACAATCCTTTATTCCAGGGCCAGCCCATCGACTCGATCGTAATACAAGTGGTATTGTTATCTTTGGAAAAACTTTAGCTGCTTTACAAACCTTACATGAAATGATCAAAAGGCATGATTGTATTGAAAAAAGATATCTCACTATTGTAAAAGGTAAAGTAGCAAAAG
>CAKVJS010000041.1 GCA_934754755.1 uncultured Erysipelotrichales bacterium | reverse complement strand
AGGTATCTCAAAAGCTGGAACATAAGGATCACCAAATTTTTCTAATTCAACATTCTCCGTATCATCTTTACCTATCGGTACGCTATCTTCAATAAAATTAGGAATTTGTAGAAGGATATCATATAGTTCTTGTTTATATGTATTTTCTTTACTTTCAAGTTCGACTAATTGTGCAGCCATTTGATTTACTTTTTCTTTATTGCTTTGTGCTTCTGCACTTTTACCTTCACGCATAAAAACACCAATTTCCTTGCTTAATTTATTACGTACAGCCCGTAATTCACTAGCATTGGTTAAAACTTCTCGATACTCTTTGTCGATCCGATAAGCCTCATCAACAAGACCAATCTTGGAATCCTGGAACTTTTTTTTCATATTTTGTTTTACTAATGTAGGGTTATCTCTCAATATTGAAATATCTATCATTTTATTTCTCCTTAACGACTTTATCTTTATAAAATTATATCTTATAACAAGTTATTATTCAACTGTATTAAAAATACATAAAAGTTCTATTTATGACCCAGAAACCTTTATTTTGATAATAAGGATATGGATTTATTGTTATAGTATTAAAAAAGTAAAGATAGACTTTCTATCCTTACTTATTTTTCTAACTCATTTCCATCCTCTTCTTCTAGCTGTTTATCAATAACCTCCACTGATGAAACTTTATTGTTTTCATGAACTTTAATAAGTCTAACACCTTGCGTTGCACGTCCGGCTGTTTTTACTTGCTCCATAGGTAAACGAATCATAACACCATCATCCGTAATAATTAATAAATCTTCATCACCATTTACAGCTCGCAAAGCTACTAGATTCCCATTCTTTTTGGTTGTAATGATCGTTTTGACACCTTTACCACCTCGATTGGAAATACGGTATTCATCAATAGGTGACATTTTTCCATATCCTTTTTCAGTAATCACCATAATATATTGCCCCTCAGAATTTGTAGTCATGCCTATAACTTTTGCATCATCTACATTAATTCCTCTTACACCAGAAGCAGTTCTACCCATATGTCGAACACTTCCTTCTGTAAAACGGACTAATTTACCATTGGATGCAGCAATTAAGATTTGATTATTACCATCGGTCAAGGTAACAGCTACGAGTTCATCGCCCTCTTTTAATCGAATCGATATTTTACCGGTTTGACGAATATTATCAAACTCAGATAATTTTACCCGTTTAACAATCCCTTGTTGTGTTACAAAAAATAAATAATTATGTTTTTGTTCCTTGGTAATAGACGGATTAATCCGTATAATAGATTTAACAGTTTCATCTCGATCTAAGTTTAATAGATTGATAACAGGAATACCTTTAGCTGTTCTACTAAATTCCGGTATATTATAGCCTTTTAGACGGTATACCTTACCAAAGTTAGTAAAAAACAATATATCATCATGCGTTGACATCATAATTAAACTATTTACGATATCATCATTTGCGGTAGCCATACCCTTAATTCCACGACCCCCGCGATTTTGTGCTTTATAAGTTGCCACTGGCATCCGTTTTACATATCCATTATTTGTAAGAGATATAATAACGTCCTCAACAGGAATTAAATCTTCATCTTCTAAATCAAACGTGCCTTGAATGATCTCTGTTTTGCGATCATCACCAAACTTATCTCTAATTTCTAATAATTCGGCTTGAATAATTTCTAAAAGTCGAGATTCGTTTTCTAAAATATCTTTTAAGTCTTTTATTATTTCAAATAAACGTAATAGTTCATCCTCAATTTTTTTTCTTTCCAATCCAGCCAATCTTTGTAATTGCATTTCTCGGATTGCTTTTGCTTGTCTTTGTGACATACCAAATTCATCCATTAATCGTTGTTGAATAATATCTGTCGTTTGGCTTGTTCGAATTAAGGTAATGATTGCATCAATTTGATCTAAAGCTTTCTTTAGACCTTCTAAAATATGTGCTTTATCCTGTGCTTTTTGTAAATCAAATATAGTTCTACGGCGTATTACTTCTTCTTGATGTTTTAAATATAGGCTAATTTGATCTTTTAAAGTAACTGTTTTTGGCTCATTGTTAACCAAAGCAATACTATTGACCCCAAAAGTAGTTTGCAAGGCTGTTAATTTGAATAATTGATTAAGAACTACTTCCGGTTGTACGTCCTTACGAAGTTCAATAACAACTCGGATTCCATCTCGATTCGATTCATCACCTACATAAGTAATTCCCTCAACTATCTTTTCTCTTGCTAACAGTGCAATTTTTTCAACTAAACGAGCTTTATTAACTTGATAGGGAATTTCCGTAATGACTATTACTTTCTTTGTATGTTTCTCTTCTATTTCTGTTTTTGCCCGCATAATGATCAATCCATTACCTGTCTCATAGGCTTTTTTAATCGCAGATTTACCTAATATATAAGCACCAGTAGGAAAATCAGGTCCTTGGATAAAGTCATCCATCAGTTCCTTAACAGTGATATCTGGATTATCAATAATAGCTATGATAGCATCAACGACCTCCCGAATATTATGAGGAGGCATATTCGTTGCCATTCCAACCGCAATACCGGTTGTTCCGTTCATTAATAAGCTGGGAATTCGACAAGGTAAAATAACTGGTTCTTTTTCTTCTCCATCATAGTTAGCAACAAAATCAATCGTATCTTTATTTATATCACGAACCATCTCCATTGAAATTTTAGACATTCTTGATTCTGTATAACGCATGGCAGCTGCCCCATCTCCATCAATAGATCCAAAATTCCCATGCCCATCCACAAGTGTATAGCGGTATGAGAAAGGTTGTGCCATACGCACTAAAGCCTCATAAATGGAAGAATCACCATGCGGATGATATTTCCCCATGACTTCCCCAACAATACGGGCAGATTTTTTATATGGTTTATCACTATAACATCCTAATTCATTCATGCCATAGATAATCCTTCGTTGTACCGGCTTTAGGCCATCCCTAACATCTGGCAATGCACGAGAAACAATAACTGACATTGCGTAGCTCATAAATGAGCTTTTCATTTCAGAGGTCAAATGTACTTTTCTGATTCCTTGTTCTTCCATTGTTATCTCCTATTATATATCTAGATTATTAACATATTTTGCATTATCTCGGATGAAGTTTCTTCTTGGTTCTACCTTTTCACCCATTAACATGTCGAATACCATATCCGCTTCCATCGCTTCATTAATTTCAATTTGATTTAAAATACGATGTTCTGGATCCATTGTTGTTTCCCATAGTTGGTCAGCATTCATTTCTCCCAAACCTTTATATCTTTGGATTGCGTATTTTGCATTAGCACCCAATTTAGTTTTCAAATCATCTAATTCTTCATCGCTATATAAATAATGATTATCTTTACCATGTTTTAGTAAATACAAAGGTGGTTGTGCTGCATACACATATCCTTGTTCAATTAAAGGTTTTAAATAACGATATAAGAAGGTAAGCATTAAAATACGAATATGGCCACCATCTACATCGGCATCTGTCATAATAATAATTTTATGATAACGTAATTTATCGATATTAAATTCTTCACCAATTCCTGTACCAAATGCCGTGATCATAGATCGGATTTCTGCGTTATTTAATATTTTATCTAAGCGTGATTTTTCAACATTTAAAATTTTACCTCGTAAAGGCAATATTGCTTGTGTATAACGATCCCGCCCAGATTTAGCACTTCCTCCGGCACTGTCACCTTCGACAATAAAGATTTCTGATTTACTAGCATCGCGGGAAGAACAATCAGCTAATTTCCCGGGCAATGAAGTAATTTCCATTCCCGTTTTACGCCGTGTCATTTCTCGAGCTTTCTTAGCTGCAATACGTGCTCTACTTGCAATGATTCCCTTTTCTACAATTGTTTTAGCAGTATCTGGATTTTCTAATAGGAATGTTTCTAAACAAGTACTAATAATGGTACTTGCAATCTTACGAACTTCTGCATTCCCTAATTTTGTCTTGGTTTGTCCCTCGTACTGAGGATCTGGATGTTTTACTGAAATAATAGCTGTTAATCCTTCTCTAACATCATCACCTGACAAAGCTTCTTCCGGTTTCTTAATCAAATTATTATTTTTAGCATAAGCATTGATAACTCTTGTTAATGCTAAGCGGAACCCTTCCTCATGAGTACCACCTTCATGTGTATTAATATTATTACAAAAGGAATATATATTGGATTGATAGCCGTCATTATATTGCATACCTACTTCAATCGTAATATCATCTTTTTTATCTTCTATATAGATAACATCATCATGAATTGGTGTTTTATTACGATTAATAAAGCTAACGTATTCTTTAATACCACCCTTATAACAATACGTATGTGTATGTTCCGGTTCTAGCCGTTTATCTACTAATTGTAACAATAATTGTTTATTTAAAAACGCCAATTCACGAACACGTTGTCGCAATGTTTCATAATCATAGGTTGTTGTTTCTTTAAAAATGCTAGCATCTGCTTTGAAGTTGACAATAGTCCCAGTTTTATCTGTTGTTCCAATGGAAGTTAAATCAGCTACAGGAAAACCACCGTTGGTGAATTTTTGATAGTATATTTTTCCATCACGGTGAACAAACACCTCTAACCACTCAGAAAGTGCATTAACAACACTTGCACCAACACCGTGTAAACCACCAGAAACCTTATATCCGCCTCCACCAAATTTTCCACCTGCATGAAGAACAGTGAAAATAGTTTCCACTGTGGACTTTCCTGTTTTTACATGAATCCCCGTAGGCATACCTCGTCCATTATCCTCAATCCGTACCACATCATCCGGTAATAAAGTAATCGTAATATGGGAAGCAAATCCGGCTAATGCTTCATCAATAGAGTTATCGACAATCTCCCAAACCAAATGATGCAGACCTCTAGAACTTGTCGTACCAATATACATTCCTGGCCTTTTTCGAACTGCCTCTAAGCCTTCCAATACTTGAATATCTGATTCATTATAGCTATGTTTGATTTTATTTTCCATAATTTACCCCCTTAGCACTGATGCAATATCGATATGATTTGCGTTATGAATAATCGATGGCGCAATACCATCAAGTGAAGTTGTTGTTATAAAAGTTTGGATATCTTTATTAATCACCGATAGTAACATTGATTTACGATAATCATCTAATTCCGATAAAACATCATCCAATAACAAAATAGGATATTCACCAATGACTTCTTTAATAACTTCTACCAAGGCAATTTTTAAAGCTAGAACAATCGTTCTTTGTTGTCCTTGTGAAGAAAAATAAATAGCTTTACGATTGTTCATACTAATCAAAATATCATCTTTATGAACCCCTTTTTGGGTAACTCCATATTGAATATCCAATTTTTGATTTTGTTGATAAAGATTGACTAGATCACCAACAGAGCTATCTATTGGTACGAAGCAATGATAAGAAAGTGAGATTTTCTCTTTATTTAAAGTAAGTGCAC
This sequence comes from uncultured Erysipelotrichales bacterium, assembly GCA_934754755.1. Taxonomy (GTDB): domain Bacteria; phylum Bacillota_I; class Bacilli_A; order Erysipelotrichales; family Coprobacillaceae; genus CAKVJS01. The sequence continues at coordinate 2,888 of CAKVJS010000041.1, read as the reverse complement.
GATATACACTCTGTAATTCCTTTTCCAAGGTAGTTATAAACTGATATCTTCGCTTTATGATTTCCACTTGCATAGAACATAACTGTTCGTCTAAAACGGACAAATATGTAGTATCTAATGATTTTCTTTGTTGTAAACGTTTTAAATATATATTTCTTTCTTTTAGTAACTCTTGGAAAGATCGCAAATAGTACATATATTTAGATGAAATCTTACATAACTCTAAATCTAAAAATTTGCGACGTAATCGTGGACTAGCTTTAATTAAGGATAAATCATCAGGAAAAAAGATAACCGTATTTAAATGATTCATATAGGTGCTTGTTTTAGCAACAGTGATAGAATTTATTTTTGCTTTCTTGCATTCATTATCAAAATACAAAGATAAATTTTTTTCTCTTTGGTACGATATAATATCACCTTCAATGCGACTATAATCCGCTCCAAAAAAAATAAGTTGTGCTAAATGATTCGTACGAAAAGATTTTCCTAAAGATAAAACATATATTGCTTCGAGAAGATTTGTTTTACCAATTGCATTCTCCCCCATAATTATATTAATCGAAGGTTTAAAAGTTATCTTTCCATGTTTATAGTTTCGAAATTGCAAAAGGCTAATATTTTGTAGAAACATAATTAAGCAATCTCAAAGGAATGTGTATCAACGGTTACAATATCGCCAGGATATAATTTTCGACCACGTCGTGTCTCAATTTTCCCATTGACTAAAACTTGTTCTTGTAGAATATAAAGTTTAGCCTCTGAACCGCTACTAGCAATAGATGAAAATTTTAAAAATTGGCCTAATGTTATGTATGAATCTGTTATTGTTATTTTTTTCATAATACACACCCTCTTATGTTTGAAACACTATCAGTATAACATAAAAAACAAAAAAAAGCTATTTTAAGTTATATTTTAAAATACACAAAAAATTAGCTATTTACAGAAAAAACGCAGAGATGAGAAATTTAAGGGTGTTTCATTAAAAGAACCTTTAAATTTTAGTTAATAATATGTTTTGATAGGCAATAACAATTGAACCACATCTTTACTTTTACATCCCGTTATAATAAATGGCTTCATAATACCACTAAAAGATAGTTGAATTGATTCATCCAAAAAGCAACGAATGGCTTCCTTTACATATTTACAACTGAAAGAAATTTCTAGTGGATTTCCCGTATACGTGCAATTAATAATACTTTCTTCTACGGATCCTACTTCTTGATTAAAGGAAGACAAAAGAATTTCGTTTTCTTTCATCGTAAAACGAATAACCTGATTTTGTTCATCGGTTAAAAGTGCTACTCGGTCAATCGCAGATAATAAATAGGTCGTATCAATTTGTAATGTACTGACTTTTTCAATATCTAATAAACGAGAGGTATCTGGATAATGGCCATCAATTAAACGAGTTTGAATTAACAAAGTATCCAAACAAAATAATACTTTACGATCGGAAACATAAATAGTAATGTCTTCCTCTTTTTCAATTATCTTAGCAACTTCCTCTAGACTTTTTTTAGGAATAATTATGTTAAACGAAATGGGATCCGACAAAGGAAAAGTCTTTTTAGCGAGTCGATAACTGTCGGTAGCAATACATTCTAAGATATGATCACGAGCTTTAAAATTAATTCCTGTTAAAATTGGTTTTGTTTCCAGATCACTAGCGGCAAAACGAGTTTGATTGATAACCTCTTTTAATACCATGGCATTAAGGGTAAATAAAGAGCCAGATTTATGAAGATCAATATTTGGATAATCTTGGCTGCTAGTACCATTTAAATTAAATTCACTGTGCAATCCTTTAATTCTAGTAAGTTGTCCATCTACGATTTGTATATCAATATGTTCACTATCTATTTTTTTAACAATTTCTAATATGTATTTAGCAGATAAGACAATTGATCCTTCTTCTAAAATTTGTAAATCGTCATCTTGTGGATAAAGTATTGTTTGAATGGTTAAATCGGAGTCACTACCAGTTAAAATTAAACAGTCTTTTTGTAAGGTAAACAGGATCCCTGTTAAAGAAGGTAAAGGATTTCGAATGGAAACAGCCTTATTGGTTTTCATTAAATGGTTTAATAAAAGTGATCGTTTAATGATAAAATGCATAATTTGATATTCTCCTTTATTAATATATATTTAAAATTAATATTTATTATTATTATTATAGTGTGAATATTGTGAATAACTCGTAAACGCCTAGATATAACAACGAATTTATGGTGTATAACATGGTGCATAACTTGTGACTAAAAAGTGCTTAACTTATCTTTTATTTTGGATATGGCTAATTTATAATCTTTATCTTTTTGTATTTTAGCTTCTACGCGACCGCATGCTTTCATAATTGTAGAATGATCACGACCACTAAAAGTAGCACCAATTTCAGCATAGGTAATAGAGAGCATTTCACGCATTAAGTACATACATATTTCTCTTGGAGTCGTTAATTTTTGCGTTTTATTTTTAGAAATTAACTGCGGCACTGTTAGATAATAAAAATTAGCTGTTGTTTTGAGAATTAAGTCCTTGGTAAGTTCATGGTCAGGATTTTTTATAGGAGTATCATTTTTAAAGGCTTCGGATACAAATTTCATGTCAATAATATTGGTTTGGTTCATAATACTACAAAAAAATAAACGTTTTAAAGAACCTTCTAGACTACGTACATCATTACAATAATTAGAAGCTAAAAAATCAACAACATCTTCTTGAATAATTAATTGTGAGTTTTCTAGTGACTCAATCTTTTTTTCTAAGATCGCTCGAGCTGTTTCAAATTCTGGTGGATCAATTCCAAAGGATAATCCTGAATTAAAGCGACTAATCAATCGATCTTCAATACCTTGTAAATCTTCTGGCATCTTGTCACT
>CAKVJS010000040.1 GCA_934754755.1 uncultured Erysipelotrichales bacterium | reverse complement strand
CTATTATCGTATGTTACCGTAATAATTGTATAATATAGCCATTTATAAGTCAACCGCTTTCTTATTTTTATATATCGAAAAATATCGATTATAAGAGGTATTTTTATATTACACATTGACAGTGAGTACGCAATTAAACACACTTTAATAAATTCTAAATGTACATTATATCTGAGCAATACAAAAAAGCACAAGAAAAGTTATATTAGTTATTCTACTTGGAGTCCTGCTTGTTAAATAATAAAAGGATCTTGTTTTTAACGAAAAATATCTCACATCAATTTATAATCAATGTGAGATATATTATATAATTCTATTATTAAAACTTACTCGCTGCATGAATCTAAACCTTATAGCACCTACTTGCAACAATCCAAAATTGATAATTACTATTACCATTAAAGTCTAATTTTACGTATTCGCGAGCATTATCATGGGCTCTTTGTACAACCCTAAACAGACCCGGAAAATTAAAGTAATCATTGATCTTTGCATGCCTTTTATCACTATCTGATAATTTAATTCCTGCATAATTTGTCAAGTCAACACAACGCTCTGGTATTCCATTTTGAATCCAACCAAACGCACCACCGGCTAATGTGTCGTTGCGTATCTGGTATATACCAGCCACAATTTTAGCCTCAGCGACAATATATAAACCCTTAATTTTAATTGTATCACCAATGTTTACATCATCATATTTAAGAGAACCAGTTGGGATTGATATTCCTTTTAGCTCTGCATGAACCATATTTAAAAATCTATCCCAACCTAGATCTAAGGTACGATGCGGGCAATACTTACCGCTATAATCCTGATGCTTGGAGACATGTTCTATACTCCATCCCCGCTCATACAAAAGCTGAGCAATTAGTTTACTGGCATTTTGTTCTGCCCTGTTAAACCGTTGACCACCAGTCTTACTATAACAAATTTCAATACTAATTCCTTGCCTATTTCCAATACCATTATAATCTCCTGCATGCCAGGTATTGCGATTAAAAGGTATCCCTTGTACGGCCTCTTTGTCATCTACGGCAATATGAAACGATGTGGTTTTATCATTGGTAATCATGTACTTTATTTCATCATTCGCACTTGCATCATTACCAGTGTTATGAACAATAATCTTAGTCGGATTCATTGTATAGGGACACTTCCTATCATATTTACTTGGATCAACTAACATTTTACGTATATCCATTATTCTGCCTCAGTCCTATCTTTAATCTGACTCAGGATTGCACTGATTTTACTAGGCACCGGTAATCCTAAACTGCTAGCATTTTCAAGAATGCTAATTCCTTCATTGGCTATGTAAAACCATGCTGTAAGATTACGGCACACCCAGCCTTGATTGCCTAGTAACCTATCTATTAATGCCCCCAGGCCAACAATAATCAATAACACAATCTTTTTAGCAATTCCCTTAAAACCAATAGCACTAGATAAATTTTTGTCACTAATACCAACTAAAACGCCACTAATGTAGTCAGCAACCATTAAAATTAGTAATACAGTAAGAGATACATCCCATCCCCCGAACACATAACCTACTGCTGTTGCTATAATTGCTACTAAACCATCAAACCCTAACTTTGTTTTGTCCATTTTCAAAGCTTCCTTAAGCCACTCGTATCCAACGAGAAACTGTAATATAGGGTTGCATAGAACTAGCCGGAGCAGTTGCACCGATAACAGTCGTAAAATGGTTAAAATACCCCGATGTATCACGAGCGCCACCATGTACTACATAGGTAGGTTTATCTATAGTCTTATTATTGGAAGTACCAGCACGGTATCCAACTGTCGTATCATTGTTGTTACATGCACCAATCATAGCCTCTAAAGTACCATTTATTTGATCTATTTCACCATGCGTATGATATTTATCTCCACCTGTTTTACCGACAGTATTAAACTCTACTTGACCATCATCAACCCCTACAGTTACTTGTCCAAATCCATATCGCTCCCATTTTCCAATCGGCATTACTGCATTAGCATCCACGTTCTTACCAAACTCAACAAGAATTCCAATTGGATATAACCCATTGATTAAAGATGTGATAGCATTTAAATCTTTAGCACCAAATGCATCACCGACTTGTTGATACTCCGTAACATCATCAAATGACACAGTACCGTCCTGATTTGTAGTTGATTTATATTTTAGTTTCGTTTTTGGTATACTATCTTTATAATCTGTTTTCAACATTAAAATTTACCTCCTAACTTAAAAGATAACCTTCTTCGGTTATCTTTTTGCCTTTGTAATGTTTCTTGCATTAATAATAAATTATTTTCCATCTTATTTAGTTCGATCCAATCCCATACCGTTCCATTGGGGCTATAATGGCGTAAAGCTTCATAACCCTCAGGTTCAAAAGTATGCTCCTGTATCGTCGTAATAGCTTCGGATGTCTTATTAAAAAAAGATACTTTTGGAATATCTAAAAAATGTGGTGTTTCCAACGTAGGTATATTAAAGTCACGATATAGCAGGTTAGCCAACTCTGCTACATACTCAATATTCCCTTTAATTCTATTATAATCTGGATCCAAGTTAAAATACTCATCTTTACTACCTGTCCAATTTGTTTTTGGATTAATCCATTTTGTCATATTTTGATTACCTCCATTTCACCGTTCATTCCACCATCAAACGTAATTTTATTCGATTGCACACACGATACTGAATAATCCTCAAAACTTGATTGAATATAGATCGTATCAAATGGTACAACCTCCGGATTCCCTCGGTAATTTACCTTAAGGGAACTTGTTTTAGCTATATAGTCATACAACCATCTGGCTATTAATTCAGCGTGTTCCTTATTAGTAATTAACTCGTTTTTAAATGATTTAGTAATACCTTTATCATTAAATTGTATACTAGCGATATGCTCAGCTAACTCCTGTTTATATAGATTAGTTACAGGGGTTGGAGGAGGCGTATTTAATTCCCACTTTACACAAAACTTAGTACTTGCTGTATAAAATTCTTCTGTACCTGGAATAACTCCATTACCATTGATTTCGTCTCCCCCATCAATTACCATATCTGCAATCATATTGATAGGTTCATGCGTTGTTTTATAGTAGGCTATACCATTTTCTAATTTAATACATTCAAACTTAAGTTCTGGTAGTTTGTCCGGATCATCAAACAAGTCATCTGTTTTAGTAGCATTGTCATAAAAGCTTACATCAATTTGTTTTATTTTTTCAGAATTCGTTACAATTGGCTTTTGCATAGCACTATTAAAGTCTAAATAAAAGTCGTTAACTCTACCCCCACTAATACCATTAATAATACAACGTTGGTAAGCTTTAGACCAAGATTCTATCGTTATTACTACCTTATCCATTTTAGCTATTTTTTTAATGAATGAGTAGCTTACCTTTTTATTATTCTTGATTTTTTCTGTATGAATAATTTTATTAGCTAAATAAATATCAATAGTAAAGTTAGTTGCGTATCCTCCCATCACATTATCAAACGTGATTGGTAATGCATATAAAGATACAGCAATCGAGTAGTCGATAGTAATAACAGGTTTATTGCTAAAACCACCGTTTTTATCAGATATGATACTACTTATATAACCAACTCTGCTGAGGTGTTGATAATCATCATCTGCTACAATTAATGTATTACTTGCTGTACTAAAATAGTTCTCTTCAAATAGCACATAAGCCTGATCAGGCAATCTAGATTCATTATAAGCACTATTGATATTACTGATCGGGCAATTATTCGATGCATTAATTGTAATTTTCGGATTTAATGCATTTTTAAAGGTGATAACACCATCCTCATCCGCATATAATATGCAATGTCCCGCATTAGCAATTAATTGCAATGCATTTTTAACATCCATTTCTCCCAAGCATTTATAGGTTACTATTTCCTCTAAACATGGATCTAATACATACTTTACCTTCTTATAATTATCATTATAATAATCTAAAATAGATTTAGCCAGTTTATAAAGTGATATACCAACCCATTTTGCCGCAAAGAAAGGCGTTGCTATTGGGCGATCCTTACTAGCATGCAACGGCACATAATAATCCTGCCATTTAGCTCCATATACCTCACCTTGCATTTTAGATAAGGCATCGATAGCCTTGAAAGTAACCGTTTTATCCGTTACCTGTATATCTCCATCTAAAAATAGTGTATCAGCTTTTAGCCACTCAATAGATCTATCAATCTGTCTACCGTATTCTACCGTCACCTTTTGGTCAGGTTCAACAAAGCGCCATTTACCTGTTGGGTTTAAAGCATTATAATCACCATTAATATTATGAATACTAAAAGATAACTCATTATGTGATAGACTTACACTTAACAAATCAACGTATCTATCATGTGTCATGCCACTATCAGCTAATTGATCATTACTTATCACCATTTTCGTGCCAAATAACAAACTATTTAGACGAGCCCGTTGATGTGGCTTTGACCACCGTCGGATTGCAAGTCTTACAGTTTTTACATTATCCATACTTATTTTTTCTGTCTCATACTCATATGATGTACAGTCCGTTACAGTAATTTGTTTTTTATCATCTTTACTGATAAACATTACATCAAACTCTGTTGCGTAATTACCACCAATACTATCGAATACCAAACTAATGCCTTGTATACTTAATGGCTTTGGTAGATCAAATACGATCGTAGGAGGTTTACTAAAAGTTCTATTTTCACCACAAACATCATTCGATACTACCTTATCCGTACATGTATCAAACGTATCAAAAATAATATATCGATTATCCGATGCGGTAGATAGTAGGTTATCCTCAAATGTTGCATAACTCGATTTTGGCTCTTTGTCATCTAACAAAGCCTGTGGAGAGCAACTAAACAAGCTATAATTTTGTGATTGATTAGCATTAAAGGTTGCTTTTTCCTGCGCCTCAACACTTACAAAATAGTAGCTAATCCGGGCAAAAGCCCGGGGTCGATCTGGCTGTTGCATTTGTATTTTATAATCATCACTAACTGGCAACACGTTAGATCACCCCCACATCAATTAACTCAAATTTACAATTTTTATATCTAACCACGTTACCATTGCCATCCTGTACTGGCTCACCCTCTTGCTCATTCACATACATTTTTATTGTTTTTTTAGTATCTGTTACAGGATCATTGAAAGTAACATCAACATAAAAAGGAGAAGTAGCTTGTAATATTCGCGCCCACTCCGATGCCTCTAAAAACGTCCATTTGAGACCATCAATTTTATACAGATCCCGTCCAACTTTTTCACCAACTAACACATTATTAGCATTACGTACACTATTTACCGTTGTCGAGAGGCCGATTTTTATACCAATGTCAGGATCTGGTAAAGTATATCCATTTACTATTATAGCCATCTGATCACCACCTTTATAAATTAAAGCCAAAATTATGGCCTAATTGTCTTTCGCCTCGGCGAGCCGATGATGCAATCTCACGATCACCTATTGTTAGATTTTTGTTATCAATCACTTGGATGATCTCTCTAAGCAATACATGGGTAGCTTGGATTGCCTCAATCACATCTGGGGTAACGTTACTTCCGTTACCCATAAAATCACGCACAGCTTGTGCTGTGGTACTATATAATTTATCCTCCGGTGCTACGATCTCACCTTGATGTTGATTATCACCAATCATTGCAAGCCGAGGTGTATTCGCCTTAACGTAACCACCATGAGCTAATTTTGGTATTTTCGGTGTTGGTATCGTTGGTAAGAATCCAAAAACTTTACCAACAATAGGTAAATCAATATCTCTAACCAATTTTAAGGCCCCATTAATACCTTTAAAAGGAACCGATATTATTGTATTAATTCCTTCTATCAGCCCATTGATAACAAATTTTAATCCATCAAGAATACCGTCTTTGATACCATTAAACACTTTACCTCCGGCACTAAATACATCTTTAACAGCTTTCCATGCTGCAGAAAATTTGTCTTTAAACCATCCAGCAACATTACCAAAGACACGACAAATACCGTCCCAGACCTCACCAAAAAATTTACCTACGCTAGCAAAGGCTCCAGTAATACCATCCCAGGCCTTACCAAATTGTTCACCAAACCAGGTTGCAACAACAGAAAAGATTTCACAAATTCCGTCCCAGATGCCTCCGAAAAATTCTCCGACAACACTAAACACTGCGCATATAGCTTCCCAAACTGTGCTGCATAGTCCGCTAAACCACTCAAGAGCAACCATAAAGATATCACAAATACCTTGCCAAATCCCTAAGAAAAATCCTCCAACGACACTAAACACTCCACAGATTACGCTCCATACAGTGCTACATAAACTACTAAACCATTCCACAGCTCCTGAAAAAGCACCAGAGATTGTCTCCCAAACTTGTCCCGCTATCTTCTTTATATCATCCCAGTGATTCCATAATAAAACACCGATCGCAATAACCGCAGCAATTGCTAACATCACGGGGCTAAATCCACTAGTTAAAGCAGTTAACGTAGTTTGAAGTTCACCTATTGTTGAAGACACACCAGTTATAGTTTCTGAAACATCACTTATGGTACTCTCTGCATTTGATAATCCCTCAAAAACAGTCCCCATATCCTTCACATCACTACTTAACCCTTTTAACCCTAATTTTGATAATTGTTCAGATAAATCCTTAGATATCCCAGACAATTTATTGAAATCAGGTTCTAGTTTTTTAAAACCCGTGGACAATTTAGGTAAGGATTTTTTAGCTATGTTATCCAGAATATTACTTAAACGATTTAATGAAGAAAAACTATCATTCACACTTTTTGTATCTATACTATCTTGTCCGTCCCCACTTGGTGGCGCATTAGCTTGGGATGATTTTACTTTTGCCTCTGGCTTTATCTCTTGTGTTTCATCACTAAAGTCTTGTTCTGCCTGCTCGACAAATAAGTTTTTAAATAGATTCTCAATCCATTGTACCGCCTGTTTCGCACTACGTTGCATTGTATCCATGGTATGATCAAATTTTGATTGCACACCATGTAACATTGACTCTACCTTTTCTGTCAATCCATCAAACATTGCTTCTAAGTTAGCATCAAAACCTTGTACATCTTTTTCACCCATATTCAAATCACTCTCTGGATCTGTTATACCCAGATCTGATGATACGTTTTCTATATTATCAGCCACAACATCAACTCCTTTCTAATAAAATTTAGACTTGATTAACCAAATAAATTGGAGAGTACATCCTGTACACTTACATTACTTATATCTTTAATCTGGTCGTTTACTAATAACCTATTATTTTGTTTTTTTCGATACTCATCTCTAATTCTCTTTTGATCTTTTGTAAAAGAAGATATCATATTAGGATCATCCTCACTACGTATAGCAATAATTTGGCCAAGGGGTGTATTTACCCCCAAGCCTGCTAACAATACCTTAAACTCTCGCCAATCCATATCCTCACTATGTAAATCTTTTTGGGGATACTGCATAGCGAAAGAAGCTTCAATTAACTCAAAATCATCAAAGATGTCGTACCAAGACTCTACTTTTTTTGTGTTTCATGCATCTCCTCAACTGTTAGATCCGATATACCAGCCATGATAGTCTCTACAATTACCATCTCAGCAGACATTGTTAACTGTAATGATTTAATATAATCAAACGCTTCTTCGCCTAGAGCAATAAGAATAATTTTATCCAATGATTTTATCATATTAACGGAATTCATCCTTGCATCGGCACTGTTATTCATTGTCTTACTATCTGATAATTTATCTGTATCAACAGCTATAGCCATTAATTTTAAAGCTGTAGTTTTACTAGTATTAATAGTAAAACTGTGATTTTCATCGATCACTACAAAAGGCTTTTGATTTTTATCCTTTAGAATATCAATGATATCATACTTTCGTGCCATTACCCTTTACCTCCAGGATTAGCTGGCGTTGCTGCTACATATTGTGGCTTACCATTACCCTTTAAAGTAAACTCAATAGCCCCGATTGCAGTAGCTTCTCCACCACCTACACTGGCAACATTTACGATAACATCTCCCTTTAAAATACCTCCATCCGGAAAGACTAAATTAAACTTAGTACCACAATCTAATCCATTTTTAAAGGCCGTACCAAAGATATAATCATTTGCGGGATCTCCAATAGATCGTTTCCCTTTTGCTTCAATACTGTAAGCTTTCGCTGTTAACATAGCGCTTGCCCATCCCTCACTGGACATCGTTTTCCATTCTTCTGCTTCCGCATCTATTTTGATATCAATACTTTCTAATTCAGCAATTTCCTTTAAATCGTTATCACTACTAGCTAATCCCTTCACACCTACTTTTAATTTACAATTATATACTGGGTATACTCCTTGTGCTGCCATAATAAATTCCTCCATTTTCTATTTTTTTTATAATAAATTTGTATACTTTCCATATCAATCTTTTATCCGCTACTTTATGGATTTATCGATTGCCGGATCTTAGGGGCTCCTATTTGT
>CAKVJS010000039.1 GCA_934754755.1 uncultured Erysipelotrichales bacterium | reverse complement strand
CGACCATAAAGGCAGATATATAAGGATTAGTTTCCAACTCTTGTATTTGGCGTACACACTCTTTTGTATTATTAGAGCTAACACCAAATACTATTTTAGCATGGGGGGATTGTTGTCCGATATAGCTAATAAGATGTTTCTTTTCTTCCCATTGCAAAGTTGGTGCTTCTCCGGTAGTTCCGCCGACAACGAAGTGATCATTACCGGCTAATAATAAGTGTTGTAGTAGTTTATCAAGGCTTTGATAATCGATGGCCATTTCTTCGTTAAATGGGGTAATTAAGGCGGTATATATTTCTTTCATTCACTACTCTTCCTTTACCAATATATCATGCAAAAGCATAATATCTTGTTTTTTATTTTTATAGCTTACATAGTAGCTATTTTCTTCTACAGCTGATTTAACACAAAGTAAGTCGTTACATAGGTGATAGATATCTTCTTTATCTAATGTACAACCAACTAAATGAACTTTTATATAATTATCAATTTTTGTGTATTTAGTTGTCAGTTCTTGCATATTTTTATTATGAATCATATACGTATCCATATCCATATACTCAAATATTTTATTGGTGTCGGCTTCTTTTAATGTTTCATCAAAGGATACTAACGTATAGTCAAAATCCATGGACATCGTTTTTATATGAGTTGGTTCATGATCAATGCGAGTAGAACAATCTTTAATAAAAGTAGAGCATAAATAAATCACAAAGTCTTTATCCTTTTGTGCTTCCTCTAATGCCTTTGGACAAATGATTCGCGCTTTATGGCGGGATAAATCTAAGGCCTGCTCATAACTTACGTGATTAATCAACCGAGCACTAATAATATATTTAGGATCGCCCGTATATATACCACAGACGTCAGAATAAATGTATACTTCATGGATGCCCATTTGTTGAGCAATATAGACAGCTGAATAATCGCTATCTCCTTTTTCTAATATCGTTATTTCGCCATTGCTATCAATGCCCTGAAAACCTGGTAAAATAACGACATCGTAGGTTTGTAATACTTCTTTTATTTTATCCACTTGCACATCTAAAAATTTATTATTCTTGACTTCTAACCCAGCTTGCGCGCTCGATAATGATATAGCCTTTATACCGCTATGAATGCATTCATCGGCTAGAACGACACTGCTAATAATTTCACCGACACTCAGTAGTCGATTGCATTCCGTGATGGTTACGGAAGTTGATATTAAGGATTGTAATGTTTCTGTCGCATAGGCATCTGGATAGCGGCCAATGGCACTAACCACAACAATTACTTTTCCTTTTTGTTTTTTGATAATGGATGCTACTTTTTTTCTAGATTCTTTATCCCGCAGCGAACTGCCACCAAATTTTAAAACTGTTAAATCAAGCATATAAGCCTCCCTCAAAGATTGGTTGTATTTGTTTATGATCTAAAGCTAAGGTTAGGGTTTGTATTACTTTATCCTTATTTGCAATCATGCTGTATGGTTTTGTTTCTATATCATCTTGAAACATAGGCACTAGATAAAAGTTTTTAGTATTAATAATTCGCATGATATTTTCCCCACTACCACGCAAAGCATCATTGGTGTAAATCCCTAGAATAATTGGTTTATTATTACGTAAGGTACTTTTACAAGCCATCGTAACGGGCGTATCATTAATGCCATGAGTAATTTTGCCAAGGGTATTGCTGGTGCAAGGGTAAATAAGAAGAGCATCTAAAGGGGTACTTGGCCCAAAAGGTTCAACCTCCTCAATACGGGTAATGATCCGGGGACTAATGGTTCTGATTTTGGTCATGAGATCTTTGGCACTATAGAAACGATTATCACAAGTAACAACAGAATTGCTAACAATAACATGTACTTTTTTCGCTTGTTTAACAAGCGTGCGTAAAACAAAAAACATATCTTCCATGGAACAAAAAGAGCCGGTAATCGCAAAGCCGATACTTTTATCTTCTAGCATACTCATCTTCCTTCTCTATAATAGCTTGGTATAATAATTCAGCTGCCGTCTGCATCGCATATCGAGTTGGTAAAGCTGGTAAAACATGATATTCATCGACTCTATCTTCGCGTAAAACACCATATGGATAGGACGCAATATCAAATATATTTGCTGTTTTTTTTCTCGTTTGTAACAAGGCTTTGGTTAATACAGGAAAAGCCACAGTGTTTATAATATAATCGTATTCCTGCAAGGATAGTAAGGATTCTAGAGGAATATACAAGCAGCCTTGTTGTTCCACTTCTTTGATATGGTGACTTTGTCGATTCGCTACATCGATAGACGGTTTAAAACATTGCATTACTCGAACGATATCTTGGCCACAACGGCCATAACCAATAACGAGTATGCGACTGTGGTAAATGCTGGTGTTAGTATTCGTAATGATATAACCGATGAGCCCTTCGGTTGTTATGTGCGTATTTGCGTTTACAAACTTTGGATCATCATATAAAACAGAATATAAGGCATGACACTTTTGGGCATTTCTCGCTATGGCTGGATTGCATAGTAAAGTATAAATATGGCTCTCTGGTTTAAAAGCAACTTTTTTATACTCTTCTCCCGTTGGCCCCAAATATAAAATATCTGCTTCTTGGATATCCTCTTTTTTTGTAGTTACTTTGTCCTTACCAAAGAGAATTTTTAAAGCTTCTTTTTTTGTTTCTGTATCGCTAATATACACTAGCATGTACTCACCTCTACTATACACTATGCCCCGTCCCCTAATATGTGACAAGGAAACTATAAGGATACGATTTAAAAATAAAAATACTTAAATCGTATATAATTTAAGTATTTTTAATGATCATTGGTTTTAATTAGTATAAAACATTAGACTCTCTTAGTTTGTTGTTTCTTGCTGCTGTGTACCGGTTAAGTTTTTACAGAGTATTTTTATCATACACATCTTGCCAATCAACCCAAAAATCTTTGTTATCACAATCTTTTGAAACGGATACCCTATGTATAATGTTTTATTCAATTTCTTTTTATGCATAATTGCTGTATGTATGGGTTTTTTAAAATAGATAAGATTAACCACTTGGAATTAATAATAAAGTATATATAGTTAATATTAGGAACCAATTATACATATTTTATCATTTACTAATTTTAAATCGGCTATAAGCATTTTACTACCCTCCTAGTTTAACATATAATTTATCAATTCTTATAGAGGATATAATAGAGCTATATTGTATATAAAGATATTGGTTAAACAGATGGTTTTCCTTTAACCTTTACTTATATTCATAATCTATCGAATACAACTATAATATAATGCTAGACACAAGAATATAATTCCTATAAGTAGTTCTATAATATATTTTTTTTTAAAATTTTTACGTGATAAGGAGTGATACGCTAATATCCCTATACTAAATACTATTATTATATCCATCAGTATCGGCATTAAATTAGTAAGCAAATGAGAAATATTTTGTATTAGCTTATTGGAAACCTTCATATTATAAAAAATAGTAGACAAGTTCGCAAATAATACTAAAAGTTGGATACCTATGATAAGCGTTGAATCAAATAAATGAAGATACATTTCACCATTTCGTTGCACTGATCGTTTCCAATATTTAGCATTAGTACAAATAGGTAAAGAGAGTATTAGTGGGAGTATAAATATAATCCATTTAGTAGCGTAGATGTCTGGTTTTTCATCTACTGAAAAATGAATGGCAATAGAATCCTTTAAAAAGAAAATGGCTATAATATCAATTAAAAATATAATACAACTTGTAGACCAAACGATCTTTCTAATTCTTTTAATAGGCATAAATTCCCCTCCAAATTTAATTTAATTGCCTTATTACATATCGCTTATCTTTTATCTATAGTATATGCAAACAAACCTTATTCAATCATTTTTATTAATTGTATAGAATTATATGTATAGATATATTCCTTAAAAACAATGTTAGTATACGTTAAAAGGTTTACTATTTGCAATATAAAACAATTAATGAAGTGATTAAATAATAACTTACATTAATTGTTTTACTTAATTTTGCAATAGAAAAAATCTTCCCGTAGTAGTCACTTTTAATCTACCGTTAGAGGATAGTTTATATTCACATTCTCTAATGGGCTGATTATTTTCCTTTTCAGGTGTGAAAGATAATATATGATTTGCATGTTAAAAACTAATTATATTATATCTGTCTAATACAAGGTGTTTTTACCATACACATCTAGCCAATCATTAGCGAAGGCATGGACAGCTTTATCTACACTTGGATTATTAAAGATCATTTGTAACACCTCATAAGATGCAGTAATCGCATCTGCCCCGTGTAAAAGAGCTTCTTGTATTTGTTTCGTATTGGTAAAACTTGCCCCTACTATGGAACAATCGTACTTATCCCTCTGTATCTGTTTGGATAGTTGGTCAATTAAAGCCATGGGATCACTACCGAGATTAGCCATTCGATTTACATAAGGTGCAATATAATCAGCGCCAGCAGACACAGCCATATAGGCTTGTAATGGTTCATAGATAGCCGTCGCAGTTACATTATACCCCTCTTGTTTTAATACCTTTATGGTTTTAATTCCTTCGTAGGTTACGGGAACTTTAATATATACCTGTTTATCAATTTCCTTACTTATTTGGTGTGCTTCTTGCACCATGGTTTCACTATCTAGGGCAAGAACTTGTACATGTAGCGATCGTTCCTGTCCGATACATTTACGGATAGTACGCATATGGTCAAAGAAATCTTGGGGTTTTGTCTTTTTGACAATTGTTGGGTTGCTGGTAACACCTTCTATTGGCATATAAGCAATCGCTTCTTTTATTTGTTCTATGGAAATCGAATCAATCATGAATTTCATATAGTTTCTCCTTAAAGTATTTGTTCCGTTCGATCAATAATATCGTCTTGTGTTTGGGAAGATAAGGTATGGAAGAAGGCAGAATAGCCAGCTACTCGCACGATTAAATCGCGATGGTTTTCCGGGTGTTTTTTGGCATCGATTAAGGTTTCTTTGTCGACGATATTGTATTGAATGTGATACCCATGGAGGCGATTAAAGAAAGTACGCAGTAACATTTCTAATTTCATACGATTTTCTTTTGTTTCTAACATTTGTGGTGTCATCTTTTGATTTAATAGTACCCCTCCGGTAATTTCCTCGGTTGGTAATTTAGAAACGGATTTACAAACAGCGGTTGGCCCACTAGTATCATTAGCATGGCTGGGCGAGCATCCTTCTGCTAATGGAGTTTTCGCATTTCTACCATCAGGCAGGGCAAAGGTATTCATTCCTTGTCCTACGTTGGCGGATATACTGGAAGTTCCCGCATAGCGAATCCCACCAATAGGACCTTTACCAAAACGAGTATTTGGATATTTTTTGATTTCTTGAATGTACGTTTCATAGGCTCGTACGACAAGGGTATCTACATAATCATTGTCATTACCATATTTTGGTGCTTCTTCGAGTAACATTTTTTGTATTTTTTTATGTTGAGCTGACTGAAAATCATTACATATTGCTTCCCATAAATCGTTGGGTGTGATTTTCTTTTGTTCGAATACGAGTAGTTTAATAGCGGCTAAACTGTCCGCTAAATTCGCAATTCCCACTTGTAATCCTGAAATAAAGTCATAGATCGCTCCACCCTCTTTTAATGTCTTTCCACGGGTGATACAGTCATCCACAAGTGTACTACATAAAATATCGGGAACCTCTTTTTCTAATACGAGATCACAACAATTTTCAATAATTACACTATGTTTGGTGAGGGCGATAATAGTAGTATCCCAAGCCTCCCATAACTCTTCCATCGATGTCATTTTTGTAAAAGGTTGTATTCCATCGACTACTTGTATTTGACTATTTACATCGATGCCACCATTCATCGCAATCAGTAGGGTTCGTGGAAAGTTAATAAAACTCATACCGGTACAGCGATATCCCCATTTTCCAGGAACGGCTGTTTCCACGCAACCTATAGCACTATAGTTATACGCATCAGCTTCTTTTACTCCCTTTTTAATAAAGGAAGGAATAATGACTTCATCGGAATTAAAGGCAGGCATTCCAGTACCGAGTCGTAACATTTCAATAGCTTCACTAAAAAATTTAGGATTTAAATTTTGGTGATAACGAACGGTTAGATTCGGTTGTGGTAGTCGCGTTTGGGCAACTGATTGTAAAATTAGAAAGGATAAAGGATTGGTAGCATCTTTTTTATCTTTGGTTTGGCCACCAATCGTGACATTTTGATACAGTGGTGATCCAGCACTGAATTGGGTATGTGACCAACTACGTACTTTATTGATCGTATAGGTTTTTAACCATAAATTTGTTAACCATTCGAGTGCTTGTTCTTTATTTATATGATTCGCTGTTAAATCTTTTTGTAAATAAGGGTATAAATATTGATCCATGCGCCCATAAGAAGCCGAATGACCATTGGATTCAATTTGTAAGATCAGTTGAATAAACCAAATCGATTGTACTGCTTCTGGAAAATTCCGAGCTGGTAGATACGGTACTCGTGCCATTGTTTTAGCGATTTTTAATAACTCCTGTTTTCGCTCTCCCGTTGTTTGATTGGCTTGTTGGATCGCCAGTTGTTCGTAGCGCAAAGCAAAATTACGAATGGCGTTGATAACAATCTGGATTGCTTTATAAAAATGATAGCTCGGCAATGCATTATAATCCGTTAGTGATAAGCTATCTTGTGCTATTTTAACACGCTCTTCAAATCCCTGTAACCCCTCTTTTAATAATTTTTCATAATCAACTGCAATATGTCCATCGCCGCTTGTTAGATTTCCTTCGGCTTTAATAATGCCTAAATCATAAAATAGTTTACTATCACTTGGCATCATGGCTAGTCCCTTATCTAAAGTTGTATTATGATGCCAGTAAGGAGCTATTTTTCGTAACTCTTTTTTTGTTTGTTCGGTGATTGTAAAACGATCGCCATCCCGCAAAGCGAAACTATCTAATTCCTCAATAACCCAGTCCATTGCATATTCAGGAAAAATGGGTGCAGCCCGATTTTTCTTTGCTTGATTACCAACAAGTAACGTTTGTGGTTCGATGTAAATTGGCATATTTTCTAATATCGTTTGTAACATATATGCCCTCTTTACATAGATTGGCTCCTGTGCATACCTTTGATAAGCCTCCGTAGTTAACAAAGCACGAGTAGCATCGATACATGGTTGGGTAGTCAATATGCTTTCACGTAATTCTTGCATACGTTTAGATAAAGAACCAAAATGATTGGATACTGTCATATAAATTTCCCCTTTCTCTATACTATATATGCATATGATAGCATAATAGTTATATATATTCAATTACATTTATAATATATAACTATTTCATTTGAAATATAAATTTATTGAATTTCATGTTATAATGGTTAAAGAAAGAAAGGAGTTATCTATGAAACAGGCAATATTATGTAATATCCAAAAATTCTGTCTCCATGATGGTCCCGGTATTCGCACAACGGTATTTTTTAAGGGTTGCCCCTTGCGTTGTAAATGGTGTGCAAATCCAGAATCTCAGCAATCACAAATTCAAGTTACTTTTCAAAAGGAAGCATGTACCCATTGTCTTGCTTGTCTTCCATATTGTAAACAACAGGCTTTAACGTATAGGGAGGGACAAATCCTAATTGATCGAACAAAATGCATAGGTTGTACTGATTGTTGCGCTCATTGTCCTACGGGAGCCCTAAGTAGCGAGGGGTACTATAAGACGCTCGCTGAGATTGTGGAAGTCTGCTTACAAGACTTGCCCTTCTATGAAGAATCCAATGGTGGAGTTACTCTTTCTGGGGGTGAGGGAATGTTACAACAAGCGATCGTTCAGGAATTAGTAGAAAAATTAAAAAACTATCAAATACATACTGCCATTGAAACAACTGGATATGTATTTCAACCGATATTTCGGAAATTGGCTCCCCTATTTGATTTATTATTATTTGATCTAAAGCATTACGATACCAAAAAACATGAACAGGAAACGGGCGTCGAAAATCGTATTATCATAGATAATCTACAATGGGCATTACATCATGATCTTACCATTCTTATCCGAATTCCGATTATACCTGGCTTTAATAATGCAATGGAGGATGCTCATCATTTTGTCCAATTATGTAAGGAGTTAAATATTCATACAGTAGAATTACTTCCTTTCCATCAGTTTGGTCAAAAGAAATATGATTTGTTACAACAGGAGTATGAATATCAAAATAAAAAACCCATCCGAAAGGATGAATTGCAATTATATCAAGATGTTTTTATCAAGGAAAATATAAAATGTTATTTATAAAAATATCTTTCATAGAAAAGAAAGATGTACTACAATAAATATGTGCCTACAAATCTTAACAGCGGTAGGTAAAGTAAGTCTTTTTATTATATCGTCAGAGCCGGAAGGCTCTTTTTTTATGTTGGATAATTTATTTGTTATCAATAGAAGCTTGATGAACCGTAATACCTTGTTCCTTTAAATACGATGCATAGGTTTCGGATAT
>CAKVJS010000038.1 GCA_934754755.1 uncultured Erysipelotrichales bacterium | reverse complement strand
AAAAAAACACAATTCGAACAAAAAACATTTGACTATTATTTATTTTTATGATAAAGTATTTAAATGCCTATTCGTGTTTAAAATGGTGTTCTTTTTGTGCGCCTTAAAACAGTGAAAATAGAGATTATCAAAGAGGTGAGTGGCACGTGGAAAATAAAACAACAAAAGCAAAAAGTAAGATTTATCGTCGTAATTACTCAAGAATTAGTGGATCATTAGAATTACCGAATTTGGTGGAAATTCAAACCAATTCTTATAAATGGTTTAAAGAAGAAGGTATTAAAGAAGTATTTCATGACATATATCCAATCACTAATTTCAATGAGACATTATCATTAGAGTTTGTTGATTGTATGTTTGATAAGCCTAAGTATACAGCAGAAGAAAGCAAAAACTGTGATGCCAATTATTCTGCACCCATTAAAGCCTTACTTCGATTAGTCAATACGGGAACCGGAGAAATAAAGGAACAGGAAGTGTTTATGGGTGATTTCCCATTAATGACAGATGCTGGTACTTTTGTAATCAATGGAGCAGAGCGTGTTATTGTATCTCAACTCGTTCGTTCACCAGGAGCTTATTTTGCGGATTCTATGGATAAAAGTGGAAAAACCATCTTTGAAGGTAGCATTATACCATCGCGTGGAACGTGGTTGGAATTTGAAAATGATGCTAAGGACGTATTAAATATCCGCATTGATCGTAACCGTAAAATGCCTGGGACTATTTTATTGCGTGCCATCGGATTATCTAGTGATGATGATATCTTAGAAGTATTTGGTGAACATGATTTTATTGTTAACACACTAGAAAAGGATAATACCGATAATACGGAAGATGCCTTAATTGAAATATATAATAAATTACGTCCCGGAGAACCAGCAACATTAGATGGTGCTAATAATTTATTATTCGCTAAATTATTTGATAAAAAAAGATATGACTTAGCGAAGGCCGGACGTTTTAAAATTAAAAAGAAACTTAGTTTATATGATCGTATCTTGAATCGTATTGTTGCTGAAGATATTAAAGATGCTTCAGGTAATGTTCTGTATCCAGAAGGAACCTTAATTACAACCGAAATTTTAGATGCCATCAAACCGGAATTAGAAGCAGGAGCACATACTAAGGAAATACATACAAATGCAAAATTAGAAACAAATGGTGTGATTCAAACACTAGAAGTATATGTTGACGATGCAAGAACTCGTAAGATGCGGGTGATTGGGACAGATTTATCATTGGACAGCAAATATATTACTGTTTCTGATATTATTGCCGCCTATTCGTATATGGTTAACTTAGTGGATATTTTTGACTGTCTTGATTTGGCTGCTGAGGATCGCGTGAGTGTAATGGCTCGTACCGGATTATTAGATGATATTGACCATCTAGGGAATCGTCGAGTTCGCTCGGTTGGGGAATTAATTCAAAATCAATTTAGAATTGGATTGTCTCGAATGGAGCGGGTTGTTAAAGAACGGATGTCTTTATCAGAGGTTGATTCGGTAACACCGCAAACATTAACCAATATCCGCCCACTTACAGCTGCTATGAAGGAGTTTTTCTCTTCTTCACAGTTGTCACAATTCATGGATCAAATTAATCCTTTAGCCGAACTAACCAATAAGCGTCGTTTATCAGCGTTAGGTCCAGGGGGACTAAGTCGGGATCGTGCTGGATATGAAGTACGTGACGTCCACCCCTCTCACTATGGTCGGATCTGTCCGATTGAAACACCAGAAGGTCCTAATATCGGATTGATATCTACGCTTGCTTCGTACGCTAAAATAAATGAATATGGATTTATTGAAACGCCATATCGAAAAGTGAACAAGTCTATTATTAATGAACACGATGTTCGTTACTTAACAGCCGATGAAGAAAAGAATTATACGATTGCCCAAGCCAATGTACGGACAGATGACACTGGGTTAATTGTTGATGAACAAGTAATGGCCCGTCATTTAGGCGAAAATATTATGGCTAAAAGAGAAGATTTAGATTATATTGATATTTCACCAAAACAAATTGTATCGGTCGCTACTTCTTGTATTCCATTTTTAGAAAATGACGATGCAACGAGAGCCTTGATGGGAGCCAACATGCAACGACAAGCCGTTCCTTTATTAAGCCCACATACACCTTATGTTGGAACTGGAATGGAATACCAAGCTGCGCGTGACTCTGGTGCCGCTGTAGTTAGTAAAGAAGATGGTGTTGTTTCCTATGTAGATGCTAAAAAGATTATCGTTAAGAATATGGATGGAGAACATGAGTATCGTTTATCTAAATTTACGATCTCAAATGCCGGTACATGTATTAACCATAAGCCAATCGTGAAACTTGGAGAAGAAATTGTAAAGGGACAAGTGTTAGCGGATGGACCAGCTATGGAACAAGGAGAGCTAGCTTTAGGACAAAACGTTTTAGTTGGATTCATGACATGGAATGGATATAACTATGAAGATGCTGTAATCATGTCCGAAAGACTCGTGAAAGACGACGTTTATACTTCTGTGCATATTGATGAATATGCGATTGAGTGTCGAGACACTAAATTAGGACCGGAAGAAATCACACGGGATATTCCTAATGTAGGTGATGAAGCACGTAAAAACCTGGATAATAAAGGGATTATTATGATCGGTGCAGAAGTTAAAGAGGGCGATATATTAGTTGGAAAAGTAACGCCTAAAGGACAAGCGGAGTTATCGGCAGAAGAAAAATTATTACTTGCTATCTTTGGTGAAAAATCAAGAGAGGTAAAAGATAATTCCTTACGAGTACCGCATGGTGGAGCAGGAATTGTTCACGACATTAAAGAATTCACTCGTAAAAATGGTGATGAATTACAACCAGGAGTAAATCGGGTTGTTAAAGTATATATTGTGCAAAAACGAAAAATTTCCGAAGGGGATAAAATGTCAGGTCGCCATGGTAATAAAGGGGTTATCTCAAAGATTTTACCAATAGAAGATATGCCACATTTACAAGATGGTACACCACTTGACATCATGTTAAACCCACTAGGGGTACCTTCTCGGATGAATATTGGACAAGTATTAGAATTACACTTAGGGTATGCTGCTAGAGAATTAAATGCTTACTTTGCAACCCCAGCATTTGATGGGCTAAATCGGAAAGATTTAGAATCCTTAATGAATGAAGCGGGTATGCAAAAAGATGGTAAGCAAGTTGTTATAGACGGAAGAACAGGGGATGCTTTTGATTCAAGAATCTCTGTAGGGGTTATGTATATGATTAAATTAGCCCACATGGTTGATGATAAATTGCATGCACGTTCCGTTGGACCATATTCTCTTGTAACACAACAACCATTAGGTGGAAAAGCCCAAAATGGTGGACAAAGATTTGGAGAAATGGAAGTTTGGGCATTAGAAGCATATGGTGCTGCTTACTCTTTAAGAGAGATTTTAACAGTTAAATCAGATGATGTTGTAGGACGGGTTAAAACATACGAAGCAATCGTTAAAGGACAAGAATTACCAGAGCCTGGATTGCCAGAATCCTTCCGTGTATTGAAAAAAGAATTACAAGCCTTAGCTTTAGATATTCGACTCTTAGACAATGAGGGTAAAGAAATTGATATGCGTAATATGGAAGAGGAAGATCAACATTATACGCCTACCCTAAAAAATATGGATCACATAGAAACAAAAAACGCAAAGAAGATAAAAGAACCAGTAGAGGAAGATAGTTCCACTACGAAAGAAGCGTTAGATATAGAGGAAGAAGATATCGAGGAGTTAGGTATGGATGCATTTGACATTGACGAAATAGCGTTAGATGGAAGTAAGTCTTTATAGGAGGAGACATATATGGCAAGTACAAATAAATTTTCAGCAATTCAAATAGGTTTAGCCTCTCCTGCAAAAATTCGAGACTGGTCCTATGGGGAAGTTAAAAAACCGGAAACCATTAATTACCGTTCTCAAAAACCAGAAAAGGATGGTTTGTTTTGTGAAAGAATTTTTGGTCCATCTAAGGATTGGGAATGTAGCTGTGGTAAATACAAAAAGGTTAGATATAAAGGAGTTGTTTGTGATCGCTGTGGCGTAGAGGTTACTAAATCAAGTGTTCGTCGGGAACGAATGGGACATATTGAATTAGCTACTCCCATTGCTCATATTTGGTATTTAAAGGGAATTCCCTCTCGTATGGGACTTATCCTTGATATGTCACCAAAACAATTAGAGGAGATAATCTATTTTGTATCCTATGTTGTCATTGATAAGGGAAGCACGCCTCTAGAGTATAAACAAGTACTATCAGAAAGAGATTATCGTAAGTGTTATGAACAATTTGGACATACCTTTACCGCCCAAATTGGGGCAGAGGCGATTCGTACTTTATTACATCAAGTCGATTTAGAAGCAGAGTTTGAATCTGTGACCAAAGAATTAAAAGAAGCACAAGGACAACGCCGTACTAAACTATTAAAACGATTGGAAGCAATCGAAGCCTTTAGAACGTCTGATAATGATCCGGATTGGATGATTATTGAAGCATTACCGGTTATACCGCCTGATTTACGGCCGATGTTACAATTGGATGGAGGACGATTTGCAACCTCTGATTTAAATGATTTATATCGTCGTGTTATCACGCGTAACAATCGACTAAAGAAATTATTAGAACTTGGTGCTCCATCAATTATTGTTCAAAATGAAAAGAGAATGTTACAAGAAGCAGTAGATGCTTTAATTGATAATGGTCGTCGTTCTAAACCAATTACTGGTGCTGGTGGAAGAACCTTAAAATCACTCAGCCATACATTAAAGGGGAAACAAGGACGATTCCGTCAAAACCTACTTGGAAAACGTGTTGATTATTCTGGTCGTTCGGTTATTGCCGTGGGTCCTGATTTAAAAATGTATCAATGTGGTATCCCTCGGGAAATGGCATTGAATCTATTTAAACCTTTTGTTATTAATGGCCTAGTAAATGAACAACTTGCGAGCAACATTAAGGCAGCAGAGCGTTTAATTGATAAAATGGATGATCGTATTTGGCCAATTGTCGAAGAGGTTATAAAGGAACACCCAGTATTACTAAACCGGGCGCCTACCTTACACCGTTTGGGAATACAAGCCTTCCAACCTAAATTGGTCGAAGGACGGGCTATTCGTTTACACCCTCTAGTAACCCCAGCATTTAATGCGGACTTTGATGGTGACCAAATGGCTGTCCATGTGCCATTATGTGAAGAAGCGATTCAAGAGGCCAAACAATTAATGTTAGGATCGAATAATATCTTAGGACCTAAGGATGGTAAACCAATCGTTACGCCATCACAGGATATGGTGTTAGGGAATTATTACTTAACAACAGAAGAAGCCGGTGCTATTGGAGAAGGGTCTGTTTTTGCGGATAAAAATGAAGTACAGCATGCGTACTTTGTTCGTAAAGTAGGACTGCATAGTCGTATTGCAATACGTGCTTCTGCATTAAATAATATTACTTTTACGGAGCAACAAAATAAGGAATACTTAATTACTAGTGTTGGTAAGATATTCTTCAATGAAATCTTTGAAGGAAAATTCCCTTTTGTAAATGATACAAGTTCAGAAAACTTAGTAGCAACGCCAGATAAATATTTTGTACCGATGGGAACAAATATTAAAGAACATATTAAAGCGCAAGAACTTATTAAACCATTTGATAAAAAGGCACTAGGTAACATTATTGATGAGGCCTTTAAAAATGATAATGTATCGAATACAACAGCGATGTTGGATAAGCTAAAGAATCAAGGATTCTATTATTCAACGATTGCGGGCATTACGGTTTCCGTATATGATATCCAAGTTCCAGAAGATAAGTATAGCTTATTTGATGATGCGGATCATCGCCTAGAAACAATTAAGATGTATTATCGTAAAGGAAAACTAACGGAAGAAGAACGGAAACAAAAAGTTATTAAACTTTGGGAGTCTGTTAAAGATGATGTCCAAGGCGTAGTAAAAGAAGAATTCGAGGCAGATAATAAAAATCCAATCTTCATTATGTCTGATTCTGGAGCCCGTGGAAATCTATCAAACTTTACCCAACTAGTAGGTATGCGTGGATTGATGTCGAATCCAAAGGGAGAAACGATTGAATTACCGATTAAATCTTCGTTTAGAGAAGGCTTAACCGCATCTGAATTCTTTATTTCTACCCATGGAGCCCGTAAGGGATCTACCGATACTGCCTTAAAAACAGCCGATTCTGGGTATTTAACAAGAAGGCTAGTCGATGTTGCACAAGAAGTTATTATTTCAGAAGAGGACTGTCATACAGACCGAGGATTTGTTGTTACAGGTTTATTTAACACAAGTGATAACTCCATTATTGCACCTTTATATGACCGATTAGTAGGTCGTTTCTCACAAAAAGATATTATTCACCCGGATACGGGAAAAGTTATTGTCGGTGCTAGTGAATTAATCACAGAAGCTTTAGCGGATGAAATTATTGCAGCCGGTATTACATCGGTAGAAATTCGTTCGGTATTGGGATGTAATGCGAAATATGGTGTTTGTCAAAAATGTTATGGAACAAACCTCGCAACTGGTAATATAGTGGAAGTCGGAGAAGCGATTGGTATTATGGCTGCGCAATCCATTGGAGAACCAGGGACACAGTTAACAATGCGTACCTTCCACATGGGTGGAGTTGCTGGTGGTGCTGATATTACACAAGGTCTTCCACGTATTCAAGAATTGTTTGAAGCTAGAAATCCTAAAGCTAAATCAATTATCAGTGAAATTGAAGGTGATGTAACAAACATTATTGATAACAGCGGTCGTAGTGAAATTGTTGTTACAAATAAGATGGAAACAAGAAGCTATTTAGCTCCATATGGTGCAAAACTACGAGTTTCCATCGGTGATCATGTTGTTCTTGGGGCTAAGATAACAGAAGGTTCGATTGACCCTAAAGAATTACTAGCTGTCGCTGATTTAGAAGCAGTAGAGAATTACATTCTTAAGGAAGTACAAAAAGTATACCGAATTCAAGGGATTGAAATTTCTGATAAACATATTGAAGTTATCATTAAACAAATGTTAAAGAAAATGCGAATCGTTGAAGGTGGAGATACAGGAGCCTTACCAGGAACGCATATAAGTGTTGGTGCATTTACAGAATTAAACAAAGAAGTATTACGTACCGGAAAACACCCTGCTGTTGCAAGACCTGTTTTATTAGGTATAACAAAAGCCTCATTAGAAACTGAATCATTCTTATCAGCTGCCTCTTTCCAAGAAACAACAAAAATCTTAACCGATGCTTCTATTAAAGGGAAAAAGGATTACCTAACGGGATTAAAAGAAAATGTCTTAATTGGTAAACTGATTCCTGCTGGTACAGGTATCAGAGGATCACTCGTTGATAAAACAAATGAAAAAAGTGATGAAGTTCTAGAAAAGACTATTGAAGAAAATTTTGAAACAGCACATAGTATATAATATAGAGAGGGTCATATGGCTCTCTCTTTTCGTTTTAGTTCATTCACAAAATAATTACTTATTAACTAATTAAGAATTGCATCAACAGTTCTAATTTGTAATAAGAGATATTAGTGAATTTTAATTGCATAAAAGTATTAATAATAATATAGATTATTATATATTGGTTATAGTGTTCAAGTATATCATATTTCTTAATTGACATTTAAATATGGCTAGTATATAGTAGGAGTATAGATAAGTCTTGCAGGAGTTTATCTATGTGCATGATGTTCATTGGGAAATCAACCCTAAAAAAAGGAAGAGCTGTCACTCTCCCTTTTTATCTTTTTTCCTTGCACAAATACTTTTTATTTTTAATGCTATATATAGAGTACTAAAAATATAGTAGATGATTTGTGCGAGATGTAGCAGGATGCTCATTTTTAATAAAATCAACTCCCCTAGTGGCTGATTCTGTAAAAGGGATTGCTTTTATATGTAGGCAACCGCCTAAACAGTTACCACGAGTATAATTATATCTTATTAGATTTGTGTTTGATATGAAATGGAAGCGATAATTCATGTATTATTATTGAATCGTTTTATTGGCTGATTTTTTAATTGATTATAGATGTGTTGTCCATTTTTAGTGATATATTCTTGGATGTATTTATCTCTCCTACAGAGGGCATGATATTCCAAATCAATATCTGAATATGTATAAGAGGTAATATGGATTATACTTTATGAAATACATAGTTCATGTATACTGTATAGCCTAATTGACATTTACAGATGGCTAGTATATAAAGAGTATAGATAAGCTTTGCAGGTGTTTATCTATGCGCATGATATCCATTAGGTAATCAACCCTAAAAAAAGAAGAGCGTCATCTCTTCTTTTTTCTCTTTATACGCCTTTTTTTATTTTTAATACTATGTAGATAGTGCTAAAAATATAATAGATAGTTTGTGCAATTTGCACCAGGATATCCATCGATAATAAAATTAACTCCCCTTGTGGCTGATTCCGTAAAAGGGGATGCTTTTATATGCAGGACAAACCACCCGAACAGTTGCCACAGTATAATTATATCTTAATAGCTTGGTGTTTGATATGGAATAGAGGCGACAATACATGCATTATTGAATCGTGTTATTGTTGAACTGAATTCCAGTATGGTAAGACACTTTTGTTATAAATCATATATACAATAAAGCCTGTCAACCGATATTGAAAATGTCCCAAAAATAATCAAACATTAACACCGTCATTCTGGTGTGACTGCTTTTGTAAATAAGCCTTAAAAGAGGCCTGTTTCCAAGGGTGAGAAAGTGGAGGAACATATACT
>CAKVJS010000037.1 GCA_934754755.1 uncultured Erysipelotrichales bacterium | reverse complement strand
GCATGATTCGTTGTAATGTATGTGCCATCGTACTAGCCGAACCTTCCTGCGTTCCATATACCCACTCTTTAAATATATACATCATACCTTCGATCATATAATCGCATAGTAGGGCATATTCATGATCCCGATTGGCTCCATATATATACTGACAATAACGCAGTGCGAATTGCCGCACTAATGTTTTCATTTTGGTCACAAAATGGATATCCTTTATAAAAAATATTTTCATGATTTCACGATTTGTTTCTAAGAACTGAAAAATATGTTTTAAGACAATATAGGAACCATCCGGAACACTTTCATCAAAGCGACAAATATATTCTAAGGTATCTAACAACCCGTGTTCAATGCTAAGTAACACATCGCAAATACTATCATAATGCGTATAGAAGGTCGCCCGATGTAAATGTGCCTTTTCCGTTAACTCAGTAATCGATATATCCGTTATCGCCTTTTCTTGCAATAATTGTAACAATGCTTCTTGATACAGATGTTCTGTTTTTTGTACTCGTCGATCCTGTTTCATACAAACCCCTTATTTTTCACCTATTAATAATTTTTCAGCGAGGCGTAATCCATCGATGGCACTGGACATAATGCCCCCTGCATAGCCAGCCCCTTCCCCAATCGGATAGATGCCTTTCACTTCACTTTCCATATCCTCTTTTCGGATGATTCGAACGGGCGCTGAGCTCCGTGATTCCACTCCCGTTAATATAGCCTGCGTGCAAAATCCCGGTAGTTTTGTATCCATCCATTGCAGCCCCTCCTGCATCGATTCATATATACTATCACTAAATAATGTATGTAGTGGTGCTATTACAGCCCCCGGTTGTATTGTCGGTTGCACTTCTTGCCATGATTTAGAAACGGTTCTGGATAGAAAGTCTTCCACTCGTTGCGTTGGAAACATACCATTATTTCCACCCATTTCATACGCCTTTTGTTCTAATTGTCGTTGCCAGGAAATACCAGCTAAAGGATGTAAGCTTCCAAAATCATCTTGGTTGACGGCTACTAGAATAGCACTATTCGCATTTTGATGATCCCTAGCTTGATTTGACATACCATTGACAACTAATCGATGGGGTTCACTGCTCGCATTAATAACTGTTCCTCCAGGACACATACAAAAAGTATATACGCCTCGACGCTGCCTTGTCGAAGTAGCTAATTTATAATCAGCGGCCGGTAATAATTGATGCTTTATATGGGTACCATATTGCGTTTGATTAATAAAGGATTGTAAATGTTCAATACGTAACCCTACCGCAAAAGGTTTTGTTTCCATCGGTATGCCTCGTTCATATAACATTTCATAGGTATCCCTAGCACTATGGCCAATCGCTAATACAAGCGAATCAACAGGTACTATTTTCTCTATATTATTTTGTTTAATCGCAACTTGGCGCATTGCCTGTTGTTCTATATGAATATCCACCAACTTAGTATTAAACCATACTTCACCACCATGATCGATAATATAGTTACGCATATTTTTAACAACTGTCGATAGATAATCCGTCCCTACATGCGGTTTATTTTGGTATAGTATATCTGGCTTAGCGCCATGTTTAACAAAGGTTTCAAGAATAAATTGTTTACGAAAATCTCGATTACCAGTTGTTAATTTCCCATCAGAGTAGGTACCAGCACCACCTTCGCCAAATTGAACATTACTATTTTTATCCAAAGGGCCTCCCGCAAAAAAACGTTGGACAGCTGCATTTCTTGCATCCACATCTTCTCCCTGTTCTATCACAATGACCTTTTGGTGACTCCGGGCTAATTGATAGGCACAAAACAATCCAGCCGGTCCACTTCCAACGATCATAATAGTCTTGGCGCCTGCTACTCCTTTTGGATAGGAATAAGACTCTACCTGGCGTACTAGAGAATGCTGTAACACATGTGGATTAGTCGTTGTAAAAGTAAAGGAGCATCGATAATGAATATGTTTCTTTCTTCTTGCATCGAGTGCTTGCTTTATCAGTTTCACCTCTTGTATATCGCAGCGTTCCACCTGCAATTGACGGGCAATCGCTCCAGTATAATCAGTTTGTTCTAATTCTATTTTTACATTATCGATTTGTAACATACTTATTCTCCTTCGTTTTGATTGCCTTAGCGACCCAAATACCCGAGGCAAAAGCGAAGTGCAGATTGAAGCCCCCACAATCGCCATCGACATCTAATGCTTCTCCCGTAACATAAAGATTCGCATAGCGAGTACTCTCTAAAGTATCGGTTACTTCTTGTAAAGATACCCCTCCGTGCATAACTTGCGCCTTCGTTTCATCATTCGTTCCCACTACCTTAAAACGCATCCTCTGAGGGTGTAGTTTATTTTGTCTCATAACCTGTGCCATTTTTTGCGGAAATATACCTTCCAAATATTCACTTCCAAATTGTTGTTTACGTGTTTGCATCCATTGCTTATATTCCTTCGTAGTATATTGACTAAACAAATCCAACTCGATAAAAGCAGCATTTGGAAACTGTAATAACCACCTAGATATTTGCATAATACAAATACCGGAAAGCCCCGTCTCGGTAAACAAAACTTCTCCTTCTTTAGTGTCTATACGTTGTCCCTTATGATAGAGAGTTACCTTTGCCTTCACCCGAACACCCTTCATATCCGGATACACAGGTTGCGTATGCACGGCAACTAAGCTTGGTACAAAGGGTACGGTTATGATTCCTAGGGTTTCTAAAATATGTACATTATCTTCGCCGGATAAATGATAGGCTGGAGAGCCAAGCGCACAGACAACATAATCCACTATATAATCCTCTTGATTAGTATGAATATGATAGTCATCTTGCCTTTTTTCAATACCTAACACTTTACAATTAGTAATCATCGTTACGTGGGGACAAATAGCATCCAACAAAACTTGTTTTACACTAGCTGCTTGATTGCTGAAGGGATATAATAAATTGCCTTCATATTTAGTAAGCAATCCTAAAGAAGAAAAATATGCAGGTGCTTGAAAAGAGGAAAGAATCGTTTCAATCATCGGATGATTCGTATTATAGGATTCTATTGCTATATTTTTATTGGATAGGTTACAGCGACCATTTCCCGTAGCCAATAATTTGCGAGCTACTTTCGGAAATTGTTCAACAATCATAATATTCATTTCTTTGTGAACATCTTGTTGTACCAATGCACTAGCACAAGCTAAACCTGATGCTCCGGCACCTATGATCATAATGGTTTTCATCCTATCACCTCGAGTTTTTATTATACCATAATTCATTGCAACATAATAAAATTATTTACGCATCATTTGGCTATTAAAAGAGCCGGTAATACCCTTGCATAACGCCGTGTTTTTCTTGAAAACAATACAAATACAAGTTATAATTGGATAGAATAAGTAACAAAGGAGGAAGTACTATGGGTAGAGCGCATGAAGTACGAAAAGCAGCTATGGCTAAAACAGCTGCTGCTAAAGCAAAACTATATTCTAGATATGGAAAAGAAATCTATTTATTAGCAAAGAGTGGTGGTTCCGATCCCGATGCCAATTTATCATTACGCCGAATCATTGATAAAGCCAAAAAAGAACAAGTTCCTGGTGATGTTATTAAACGAGCGATTGAAAAGGTAAAAAGTGGAGCAACTGAAAATTACGATCCACTACAGTTTGAAGGGTATGGTCCGGGTGGCTCAACCATTATTGTTAAATGTCTAACCAATAATATCAATCGTACAATATCGCAAGTACGCCCTGCCTTTACGAAGGCAAAATCAAAATTGGGGGCCGAAGGTTCGGTTGCTTATTTATATGATACGGTAGCTGTGGTGACTTTTACTGGTTTAAATGAGGAAGAAACATTAGAAGCTCTAGTTATGGGTGAAGTAGATGTTAAGGATATTGAGACGCACGAAGATGGGGTTATCGAAGTCACGGGAGAACCGCAAGACCTATATAAGATAAAAACGGCTATTGAAAATGCCAATGCGAATGTTGTTTTCGACGTAGAAGAAATATCAACCTTCCCCCAAGAATACGTTTCCTTGTCGAAAGAAGATATGGAACTATTTGAAAGATTGTTGCGCTTACTTAATGACTGTGAAGACGTGGATACCATCATTCACAATGTGAGTAATTATGAAGGAGAATAAATTCTCCTTTTTACATTATATGGATTTTTTCTCTTCCTACCCACCCAAGATTTGTGTTTCCCTAACTTCCTCCTCATGGCAAGAAATAGATAGCGAAATAACCGAAATACTTAAAACAGATGTTGTCTCTATTATAGAATGGCGAATCGATCGGTATGCAAGTACTTCGATTGATACTCTACTATCGGTTCTATCGAACATACGTCAAAAAATTGGTAATACCATCTTACTAACTACCTTTAGAACCCACTCACAAGGCGGCCATCAATCCATTACTAGCGACCAATATATACAATTATATCAAGCGATAATCAAAAGTAAGAAGATTGATATGATCGATATTGAAATGACAATACCGTCTCCAGCCAAAGAACAACTCATTGATTATGCAACGCGAAATCAAGTGCTCGTACTGTTATCGTATCATAACTTTACCATTACACCATCTATCGAAGAAATGGTCGAAACCCTAATTCATATGCAGGAAACTGGTGCAAACATCGCAAAAATCGCCGTTATGCCCGAAACAACAGCCGATGTGTATCGGCTATTACAGGCAACCATACAAGCTCATACCAATTGCACGATACCCATTGTAACCATCGCCATGGGTAGATTAGGCCGCATTAGTCGCATTGCCGGAGAGACATTTGGTTCTCAAATCACTTTTGGAAGTGTTTGTCAACCCTCTGCTCCAGGACAAATCCCAGCTACTTTGTTAGCAAGTATCTTACAACAGTTACATATATGATACCTCAGACTGTCGATAAAGATATGAAATAATCTTCATTGGTATAGATTCTTTTTTTAATACATACATTGAGCAATCATTTTAAAAATAATTTTTATCTCAGTAAGAATCAAAAGTTATAATACAAAAATGTCGACATTATCCTATGACTTTGTCGACACTCCAGGAACTACTAATAGTAGATTCTTTTTTATTATTTACTCATATCTTCTTAATCGAAATCCCATAGCTCCCCGACTAAGTATCCTTCATTCAATAATCTTGGTTTACAGATTAACTGATCCCCTGCATTAATTCCGAATGGATTCCGGGTTCTAAGAATATAATCAGGTTTATTCACATTTTTTATAACATATCCGACATCTTCTACCTTGATTATTTTCCATTCAGCCTCTGGAGTTCGCCTTATACGAGTATACATAAGATGTTCATTATCGGGCCAAAAAGCTAAAATAAAGAATTTATTAGTAGCCGATGTTCGAATGGTATACACGTCTTTATCAGGATAATAATCTAGCCATATCGTTTGGTACCAGGAATCCTGTGTGGGTTGCAAATAAGTATCATATCCCTCTTTTAACCCTCTACCGGTGGCCTCTATTGATAAATTATTAACCGCATGGTTTCGAATATGATAATGGCGTTCTTCAATATGTCTTTCATTTGCGAATACTGGAGATGGAAATATAAATCCAGTGCATGTCAAAATTGATAAAATAAAAGCAACTATTTTTTTCATAACAACTCCCCTTTCTAAAAAATAGTAGTTGAGTGATTTGTAAGAGATCTCTATAATCCCTATTATAAGACTCAGTGATCAGAATACAATAGTAATGTTATTATTTTATCATAGTATATATTGGCAGTGTTTATTTACCATTTCAATAGATCTTCTATCCGCTAAAAGATCTATTCCTCTTATATTTTTATTTTCGATAAATATTTAATTACTAACTATTTCAATCTGCCATAGGTATATTGTTGATAATGAACAAGATTTTTTGGAATTTATGGGCTATCCATCATGGTAGTTATCAATAAAAGAAAAAGACTGTGACAAACGAATGACCATTTTATCATTGCTTTGTCGCAGTCTCAGGTATTACATAATAATACTTTTTTATTTACGGATAGTTCCATGTTCTTTAGCAGTATTTGCTACAGCATTAGCGACAACAGTACTACCATTTTCATCTAGAGCATGAGGAATAATATACGTCGATGTTATATTCTCTTCTGGAATCATAGCAGATAGAGCATAGGCAGCAGCCAATTGCATTTCCATCGTAATTTTCGTTGCTTTAGAATCCAAGGCTCCCCTAAATAAACCAGGGAACGCTAATACATTATTAATTTGATTTGGTAAATCAGAACGTCCGGTTGCAACAACTGCTGCACCAGCATCGATCGCATCTTGATACCCAATTTCTGGCTCTGGATTCGCTAAGGCAAAAATAATTGGATTTTCACGCATATTGGTAACCATTTGTTTCGTTACAATATTCGGTGCCGATACCCCGATAAATACATCTGCCTTTTGCATCGCTTGTTCTAATGTTAACCGTTCATTGTTTCGGTTGGTAATAAGTGATAACTCTTTTTGTAGAAAATTATACTTTTCATTATCTTCCTCTAAAAGGATTCCACGGCTTGTAAAAGCATATATTTGATGCACGCCTAGCGAGTGTAATGTTTTTATAATGGCACTACCCGCAGCGCCAGCCCCGGATACAACAACCGTAATATCGGATAATTGTTTGTTTACAACCTTTAATGCATTAATTAATCCAGCAGTAACTACAATCGCAGTTCCATGTTGATCATCATGAAAAACAGGGATAGACATTTCTTCTACTAATTTTCTTTCAATCTCAACGCAACGAGGGGCGCTAATATCTTCCAAATTAATACCACCAAAAGTAGGCCCTAACGCTTTTACAATAGATACAATCTCTGTTGCATCTTGGGTGTCAAGACAAATAGGTATCGCATCAATGTTAGCGAATTTTTTAAAAAGGGCCGCCTTTCCTTCCATAACTGGAAGGGCCGCCTCAGGACCAATGTTTCCTAGTCCTAAAACAGCACTTCCATCACTAACTACTGCAACTGTATTTCCCTTACCAGTATAGCGATATACATCTTCCTTGCACTTGGCTATTTTACGACATGGTTCTGCAACACCTGGTGAATATAGTAATGATAAATCCTCACTTGTTGTAATATCGGCTTTTAACTTTACTTCTATTTTACCTTGTAATTTTTTATGTTTTTCTAATGATCTTTCATATATATCCATAACGACTCCTCCTTCTATAAAGAACACATTAATATGCGCATATTTCCTTCCAATTTTGTCTCCTTTTGGTCAGCACAAATAATACCATGATCTCCTTTTATAACCTTTCTTTCGCCAACATACCCACTACCTTCCACAATGCTTATCATTTGAAAAGATTCTGTATTTTTAAAATCCATTGTTCCTTTCACATCATACTTCACAACATTAAAGAAGGGGGATGAAAGTAAGCTTGTTTTCATACCGTCCTCTATCTTTTCCGGGGTTACTGTTTCTAATGTTGAAGGCATATAAGGAATGGTTGTTACATCTATCGATTGACGGGTATGCAACTCCCTTTCCTTGCCACTATCATCTTTACGATGGTAATCATATAAACGATAGGTTACATCCGATGATTGTTGTGCTTCATAGAGCAAGCACCCCCGACAAATAGCATGTACGGTTCCTGCCGGAATATAAAAGAAATCACCCTTTTTTATAGGTACACTGCGTAACAAGTTATCATAATCATCTTGCTCAATCGCTTTTATAAATTCATCTTTTGTGGTTGCATTATGACCCATGATTAAACAGGCTTCTTCGCTTGCCTCTAACACATACCAGCATTCCGTTTTTCCTAGTGAGTTTTCATACTTTTTTGCGTACGTATCATTGGGATGTACCTGAATCGACAAATCATCATGGGCATCAATGATTTTTACCAACAACGGAAAGACATCCCCTTCTATATTGCCAAATAGCTCATTATGTTCATGAAATAAACGAGATAAGGGTACCCCTTGGTATTTTCCTTCCTTTATTAAACAGTCCCCATTTTGATGAGCAGCGATTGCCCAACATTCACCAGTTTTATCACTTGGTATCGGATAATTATATACATCACGCAAAGCATTTCCGCCCCATATTTTTTCCTTAAAAATTGGTTCTAACCATAGTATATGTCCCATACTCTCCCCTTTCCACTAACAAGTAGTATTCTGTCTTTTTTATCATAGCATACCTACTTTCTTTTTACTATACGCTAGTCTATTGTACTACACTTATTTTATAATCTATCTCTATATAAAAAAAAGGAAGCATGTAGTAACATTTATTACCTACATGCTTTACCTTTTTATAATTATTGTTGTTCTTTTCTTCGATATATCGTTGATAATCCAATACATAGGCTACCTAGGGCAGTTACGACATAGTAATACATAGAATCTGTCGTATCAGAAGTAGCTGTTGCTACACCTTTTTTGCTTCCATGAACGTGATTTCCATTTGCATTACTTCCATTTGGAGTCTTAGTTGGCATGCTGACATGGGTGCTATTACCTGCATCTGTAGGTGTTGTTTGTTCTTCGCTATTGCTTCCTGATACTTTGGCAATATTGGTAATTGTATTATCTAAGGCATCCTTATTAACGGTTGTAAGGAAAGTAATATCTTTTTGATCTTTTCCTTCACCATTTAAATTTCCACCTTCGATATCTCCAAGCGATACTTGTAAAGTACGTGAATCTGGATTGTACTCATATTTTGTTTCTTTTCCATTGACTTGCACATTCGCTTGTGCTGGGTCAAATGTAATTCCTTTTGGTAATTCATCTTTTACGGTAACATCTGACCAAGTAGAGTTCGT
Organism: uncultured Erysipelotrichales bacterium; assembly: GCA_934754755.1. Taxonomy (GTDB): domain Bacteria; phylum Bacillota_I; class Bacilli_A; order Erysipelotrichales; family Coprobacillaceae; genus CAKVJS01. The sequence continues at coordinate 11 of CAKVJS010000037.1, read as the reverse complement.
TTGTTCATTCG
>CAKVJS010000036.1 GCA_934754755.1 uncultured Erysipelotrichales bacterium | reverse complement strand
ATTATTAACCCATAGTAAAGAATATCTTAACAAACATAAGTCAAAAGAAAATAAAGACGCAAAAGGTAACAAAGAGCCAGAATCTATTACAAAAATAGTAACAGAGCACGGGTATACGACTAGCTACAATAAGGAAGATCAATCTGACTCTGTGACTTATCAAGGTAGTAAAAAAAGCTTAACTATTGGATTTGTGAATAATGAGATAAAATTGATAGTAGCTACGATAATGCAACCTGATATGAAAATGGAATTCGATTATGTTGATGATGATACTATCATTAGTTTAACGGATGATACGAAAACACTAACCGAGGTTCTTAAAGATATAGGTGCTACTAAACAAGAACTTTTCCAACATGCAAAAAGTTTTCGAAATACAAACAAATAATGAGAATGTGGAGATTCAATCTCCCATTTTTATTTTCTATAGTTATCAATGACCGATCCGAAACTATCTATATAACATATGTAGGTATTTTAACCGAAACTCTATATCCCTATGGTGACAAAAAATTTATGTTGATAAACGTTCCAGTATACCGTATAATTATTTGGGTTATAATTAGATACGGCCCGGAAAGTAGAGCGATTTAATGGAAGATAGATATGATGTTATTGTAGTTGGTGCAGGACCAGCTGGTATTATGGCCTGTTATGAACTATATTTGAAAAAACCCGAATTGAAAGTATTGTTAATTGATAAAGGCTTAGATGTCAAATATCGCCATTGTCCGATAAAAGAAAAGAAAATTAAAAGTTGTCCAATTATTAAAGATGATATGCCTGGATGTTTACCTGCTTGTTCGATTACTGCGGGGTTTGGAGGGGCTGGTGCATACTCTGATGGTAAATTTAATATTACAAGCGAATTTGGTGGATGGTTAACGGACTATGTATCACCTAATGAAGTTGAAAAGTATATTGAGTATGTTGATAGCTTATATTTAAAGCATGGTGCCACGAAACACATCACGGATCCCACAACAGATAAAGTAAGGGATATTGAAAAAAGAGGGTATGCGGTTGGTTTACGCTTATTGCGGGCTAAAGTACGCCATTTGGGAACCGAAGAAAACTTACGCATTATGACAGAGATGTCAGAAAAATTAAAAGAAAAAATTGATATGCAATTTAAAACCTTTGTTAAGGAGATTATTGTTACCGATAATCAAGTGCAAGGTATTGTTTTGCAATCGGATAAGAAAATATATGCTTCAAAAGTTGTATTAGCCCCAGGTAGAGACGGATCAGCCTGGTTAGATAAAGTATTAAAACAACATAAACTAGATTTATATAATAATCAAGTAGATATTGGTGTGCGAGTGGAAACAAACAATGTTGTTATGGAAGAAATAAACGCTAATTTATATGAGGGAAAATTTGTGTATAATACAAGCGTAGGAACAAAAGTACGTACTTTCTGTTCGAACCCTTCGGGACATGTCGTTGTTGAAAATCATTCCGGAACTATGTTGGCTAATGGTCATGCTTATAATGATCCAAAATTAGGGAGTGATAACACCAACTTTGCATTACTTGTATCACATACTTTTAGTGAGCCATTTAATGAACCTAATGAGTTTGCCCACGAAATAAGCCGATTGGCTAATAAATTATCGAATGGTAGTGTGATGGTGCAACGATATGGCGACATAAAAAGAGGTAGAAGAACAACGAAAAAACGATTAAAAGAAGGATTTACGGTACCAACATTACCAGAAGCTGTCCCTGGTGATTTAGGTCTGGTACTACCATATAATACGATGCAATCGATTATTGAAATGATTGAAGTATTAAATAAAGTAACACCGGGTATTGCAAATGATCATACATTACTATATGGTGTAGAAGCAAAGTTTTATTCTGCACGTCCTAAAGTTAAAGAAGGCTTTGAGTGTGAAATCAAAAATTTATATGTAGCTGGAGATGGAGCTGGGTTGACTCGAGGTTTAGCTCAAGCAGGAGCTAATGGGGTTATTGTTGCAAGAAGGATTATGGACACGTTATAAAGGGAAAGTGAATAACTTTCTTTTTTTATTAGTTGCTTCCCCGACTAAATATTATTACAATACTGGTATAAGAAAAGAGGAATTATATGGAATATATTAGTGGAAAAGAAATAGCTAAACAAATTAAAGATAGCCTAAAAGAGAAGGTATCAGTATGGAAGAAAAAAAAACAGAGAGTTCCTAAATTAGCTGTACTACTAGTTGGCAATAATCCAGCAAGTCAAACCTATGTCAGAAATAAAGAAAAGGCATGTCAATATGTAGGGATGGATTTTACCCTATTCGCCTTTACAGAAACAATAACACAACAAGAAATTATAAAGCATATAGAAAGTTTAAATGACAATCCCGCTATTGATGGGATCTTGGTACAATTGCCTTTGCCTTCATCAATGCAAGAGGAGTATATTCTTTCTGCCATTCGACCAGATAAAGATGTTGATGGATTTCACCCATCTAATGTAGCAGCGTTAGTGCTAGGACACAAAGGAATGGTGCCAGGAACGCCTAAAGGAATCATGACTATGTTAGAGACCATCTCTTATGATCTAACCGGAAAAGAAGTCGTTATCGTGGGGCGCAGTAATATTGTAGGTAAACCGTTGTTGCAACTTTGTTTACAAAAAAACGCAACGGTAACGATAGCACATTCAAAAAGTGAACACTTAGCAACTATCTGTCGAAAAGCTGATGTTTTAATAACGGCAATTGGAAAGCCAAGATTTTTCACACGTGAATATGTTAAGAAGGGTGCTATCGTTATTGATGTGGGTATTAACCGAGATTCTAATAATCGTTTATGTGGTGATGTCGCTACGGAGGATATGGAGGGACTAGCAGCAGCGATTACCCCCGTACCGGGTGGAGTTGGACCAATGACAATTGCGATGTTATTAACAAATACAATGGAAGCATTCATGGCAAGAGAGGTATAAATATGGAATATCATTTACATGACATTGTTGAATTTAAAAAACAACATCCTTGTAAAAAATCCAATCAATGGAAGATTATCCGTATGGGAGCTGATATCAAAGTGCAGTGTTTAGGGTGCCAAGCAATTATTATGTTTTCTCGTCGCGATTTCGAAAAACGATTAAAAAAGATTATCCCCCAAGAGGGAAATAAAGCAGAATAAAACCATATATTAAAAAGGAAAGAAACAAGGCAAAGAGAACATCTGAAATATAGTGGACACCAGATACAATGCGAGATAAGCCAATGCTACCAGCGATGAAACCTAGAACATATCCAATAATAGGAGAGACAATATAGCCAGCCAAGGCAATAGCGGTTGCACTTGCGGTGTGCCGACTAGGCATAGATTGCCCTAACTTATTTTGAAATAAAGGACGGATGCAATACTTCTGATAAGGGCGTTGGCGATTTATTATTTTACGGAGTATTGTTGTAATAGTAAAAATAGATACAGGAATACTTATTACATAGAATAACTGTGCGTGATTCATAAATAAGCAATGAATAATGAGGAAACTATAAAGAATTGCCTGTAGAATAGGTAAACATTTACAGGTATATATAAAATAGGCCTCTCGTTGTTTAGAGCTTCGAATCCAAGTTAATATTTTAATATAGAAGTTTTCCATCTTATATCTCCTTATTGACAATGTAGCACGGTGGTAAAATAAAGTAAATAGTGCACATTTGCATTTTCATAGGTTTTTCTATAATATATATGTATAAGGAGTGATTATATGGCACTAACAGCCGGAATTGTTGGTTTACCAAATGTAGGAAAATCAACTCTTTTTAATGCAATTACAAATGCTCAAGTGGAAGCTGCTAATTATCCATTTGCAACAATTGAGCCAAACGTTGGAACGGTGGAGGTTCCTGATGCACGATTAACCAAGTTAACGGCATTGGTGCAACCACAAAAAACAGTCCCAACAACTTTTGAATTTACCGATATTGCGGGACTTGTAAAAGGAGCTTCAAAGGGAGAAGGACTAGGTAATAAATTTTTAGCCAACATACGGCAAACGGATGCTATATGTGAGGTCGTGCGTTGTTTTAGTGATAAGGATATCACGCATCAAGAAGGTAGTGTGGATCCCATTCGTGATATTGAAACAATTGATTTAGAACTCATCTTAGCGGATCTAGAAACAGTAGAAAAAAGAATACAAAAAATTAATAAAAAAGCAGCTTCTGGAGATAAAGAAGCAAAACAAGAAATTATAGTACTAAACAAACTATTAGAAACATTGGAACGCAATCAACCGGCACGTAGTATTTCCTTTACGGAAGAAGAGTTGCAACAAGTAAAGCAGTATACCTTACTAACAATGAAGCCACTTATTTATATTGCGAATGTTGGTGAAGAGGATATTGAAAATCCACAAGCTAATGAACATTATCAAAGTGTCGTGCAATTCGCTAGTGAACGTGGGTATAAAGTGGTAGCTATATGTGCTAAAATAGAAAGTGAATTAGCAGGTATGGACAGTGAAGACAAAGATGTATTTTTACAAGAATTAGGGATTGCGGAAAGTGGTCTTGATAAATTGATAAAAAAAGCTTATTCATTGTTAGAACTAGCTACCTTTTTTACTGTTGGGGTACAAGAAGTACGTGCATGGACCTTTCATAAGGGAATGCGTGCGCCTGAAATGGCTGGCGTGATACATAGTGATTTTCAACGCGGTTTTATCAAAGCTGAAACATATAGCTATGATGATATCCTTACCTTTGGAAGTGAGGCTGCCCTTAAAGAAGCAGGTAAAATTCGCCAAGAAGGTAAACAGTATATTGGCCAAGATGGCGATATTATGTTTTTTAAATTCAATGTGTAAAGGAGAATTGTAGGCAATGAAACATGCTAGAAAAAAAAGAGGTTTTTTTTCCTATTGCCGTTTACTGATTATTGCAATATGTGTATGTGTTTTTGTTTACTCAGCTTCACAACTTATTTCTATCTATTTAGAGTATCGTCATATAGATACCTACTATGAAGATTTACGAAAATCATATGGAAATGACAAGAACGATGAATTTGTAATTGATTGGCGAAATTTACTTGAACGTAACAATGATGTTATAGCTTGGATTCAAGTTCCGGGGACACATATAGATTATCCCGTATTAAAAGGAGCTACCAATGATACGTATTTACGACATGATATTGATCATAAATATTTAGTTGCTGGGAGTATATTTGTGGATGCTATGCATTCGAAACCATTCGAAGAACCCAATACAATCATCTATGGTCATCATATGAAAAATGACAGTATGTTTTCGGATTTGCTTTTATATCAAAAGGATCCTAAGTATGCCAAAGAGCATTCTATTATTAATATATATTTTCCGAATGATACCGTTAAGGAATATAAGGTTATCAGTGCCCATATTGTAGATGGTCGCAGTCGGATATATATGACGAATATACCAGATCTCCATGAATACTATAATCTTATGGATCAAGATAATGTGTTAGATGCACCAATAGAACAAAACAATGCCCCAGTTATTACATTATCAACGTGTTTAACCTATGATTTACAGGCTTATTCGCGGGTCGCTGTGCATGCTAGTTTACAAAATACAAAATCCATTAAATAAGACATAGTAGACGAAGGAATCATAGTATAGTATACTGTTCATAGTATTTAGCAACGAGTCGAAGAAAATAATCTCACTCACCAACAACTGCTAAATACCAAGCATAGGCAACCTAGGTGTCTATGTCTTTCTTTTATAGATAGTACAATTACTTTTATTCTGTTATGATGTGGAAATACTATAGTTGTAGTATAAATAAAGATAGTCACAAATTAGTATATATAGTATACTAAGCATGTACAGAGGTGAGAATAATGAAAAGAAAAGTCTTACCCATACTTTTGTTGGGAATGGAATTAATAACTTATGTCCTCATTACCAAATACTTACGCATCTATGCAGAATTAAAAATAAATGCAGGGATTTTATACTTTTTATTCATGTTTATATATGATCATTATTCTTTACAAACAAGCCTTATCTGGAATGAGATTAAACAATTAAGTAAATCGAGTTTTTGTTTTTTTATTGCTTTACTTGTATTAGTTCCACATGCTACTGGCTACGAACGGAGATTAGTGCTAGTTGAATTGGTCATTTCGATGTTCTTTGTGTCTTTGTTATATACAAGAACCGTACGAATTGTTTTTCGCAATGCATTTGCCCGTAAGACAATTGTTATAGGAATAGGCGCTGAAGCAGCTAGATTAGGAAAGATTACAAATAATAACCGTTTTGCCTTAACCAAGGTGATCGGCTATATAAACGTGAATGATAATGCTGAATTAACGGATATTCATCAAGAGAATATTGTCGCAAAGGAGTGCGAAGCAGCATTAATCTTCCCCTACCATCAATTAGACATAGTGATTCGAAAAGAAAATATTGATCAAGTTATGATTGCTGTTCCAGAGGCAACTAAAGAACAGGTGGATCATATTATGGAAGGGATTTATGATAAAGTAGAGTCGGTAAAATATTTACCAAATGTTAATGGAACCTTGAATTTCAACTCTGAAATTCAGGATTTTGATGGGATTTTGTTGATTGCAACATCCCATGATAAATTAGGCATGACCGATCGATGTATTAAACGAATTATTGATGTTGTTATTGGCTTGGCTGGTGTTTCTCTATTACTTCCAATAAGCATTTGGGTAAAAATAAAGAATCTTAAAAATGGAGATACCGATCCCATTATATTTAGCCAGGATCGTATCGGTCGTTATGGAAAACCAATTAAAATATATAAATTTCGTTCTATGGTACCCCATGCTGAAGAAATCTTACATAAATTAATGGAAGAAAATGAAGCATTACGCCAAGAATATATAACGAGAAAGAAATTAAAAAATGATCCAAGGATTACTCCTGTAGGCAGTTTTTTACGAAAAACATCGCTAGATGAATTTCCTCAATTTATTAATGTTTTAAAAGGAGAAATGAGCTTTGTTGGACCAAGGCCATATCTATTTATAGAAAAAGAAGATATGGGTATATATTATGAGTCGATTATTGAATGTAAACCCGGTATTACTGGTATGTGGCAGGCAAATGGACGAAGCGATGTAGGTTTTGATTATCGGTGTAAATTAGACGACTATTATTATCGGAACTGGTCTATTTGGTTAGACCTTACAATCATCTATAAAACAATCAAATCGGTAATTTACGGTAAAGGATCCTTATAGACAGTACTAGGATTAGATGGTAGAATGTAGCTAATGTAAAGGCACAAAGGAGTACTTATATGGAAGTAAAGAGTGCAATTGAGATTAAAAATCTTTATAAAAACTTTAAAATTGTGTATGATAAACCAAATACTATGAAAGAACGTATTATTTTTTGGAAAAACAGCAAAACGCAATATCATCCTGTGTTAAAGGATATTAATCTAACCATTCAAAAGGGCCAAACGGTTGCTTTGATAGGTATCAATGGTAGCGGAAAATCAACACTATTAAAACTTATGACGAAGATTTTATACCCTAACAAAGGAACTTTAGAAACAACTGGGAAATTAACTTCTCTATTAGAATTAGGGGCAGGATTTCACCCCGATTTTACAGGTCGTGAAAATATATATTTTAATGCTTCTATATTTGGTCTTACAAAAACAGAAATTGATGAGAGAATGGATGAAATTATTTCCTTTTCAGAACTGGAATCTTTTATTGATCGACCGGTTCGCACGTACTCCTCGGGAATGTATATGCGGCTTGCTTTCTCAGTTGCTATAAATGTGAATGCTGATATATTATTGATAGATGAAATACTGGCTGTTGGTGATCAACACTTCCAAGATAAGTGCTTTGATAAATTAGTAGAATTAAAAAATTCTAATAAGACAATTGTTATTGTTTCCCATAGTTTAGATCAAATAAAAAAATTATGCGATCGTGCCATCTGGATATATGACGGACAGGTAACGATGGATGGACAACCCAATACGGTTATTGAAAAGTATTTAGAGGTATGTCAATAAAAAGAAAATATAGGTGAGTTACATGAAAATTGTAAAAGAATTATATCAGTATCGACAATTATTGAAAACAAATATCAAAAAAGAAATTCGGGGAAAGTATAAGGGATCCTTTCTAGGGGTTTTGTGGTCTTTTCTAAACCCTCTATTAATGGTTGCGGTATACGCCATTGTTTTTCCATATATAATGCGAATTCAACCCCCTAACTATCTAGTTTACTTAATCATTGGTGTGATTCCTTGGAACTTTTTTACTACTACCATGAATCAAGGAATGATCAGTATACGAATGAATGCAGGGCTCATTAAAAAAGTCTATTTTCCTCGTGAAATATTACCTATTTCTGTAGTTTTGAGCGGACTTGTAAACTTTTTTATTTCCTGTATTATCATTATTATCTTTTGTGTTTTCGGAGGAATTGGCATTTCTTGGCATCTTATTTTGGTACCAATAATTGCCCTTTTACAATTTTTTATTACCCTAGGCTTAGTTTTTGCCTTAAGTGCGATTAATATCTATATTAAAGATACAGAGTATATTATTCAGTTTTTTATTAACATGTTTTTTTATGCAACGCCAATTCTATATCAAATTAGTTTGTTTCCAAATAAATACCGACCACTCTTATATCTAAATCCCTTTACACATATTATAAATGCCTACCGAGATGCCTTTATGAATCATAGCGTGCCATCTATTACAAGCTGGTCATTTATGTTTATTATAGCTCTAGTAACAACAAGTATTGGTTATTTTATTTTTAAAAAGTTAGAAAAGAATTTTGCAGAGGAGATTTAAGCATGCATTATAAATTTATAAATATAGAAGAGGCGTCTATTTTTGGTGTCAAACATCCAAGGATTATTATTATAGGACATATTGAAATAAAAGATTACCGTTTTATTGTTAAAGCGGATGGCAAGGAGATCCCTTTTC